>JAGHTJ010000138.1 GCA_018065375.1 Candidatus Equinaster intestinalis
CTCTATAACGAATTGGCACATTCCGCCCTTAAATATAACGGCGGCAAGGATGCTAAATTCACAATCAATTCAAATGATATTCACGAGTCTCCCGATGCTCCCGGAGGAACAGCCGGCGACCCGACTATCGTTGACCCGAATCCGATCCCGCCCGTAACACCCGGTCAGGATCCCGATGAGCCCGAACCTCCCACACCAACCGGCGCTGATTACAACCCGATGAACGCTTCAAACTATGTTGCACCGTCTTCGTCTGCTTCAGCAGTTCCCGCAATCTTCGGTAAGGTAGGCAGTGTTGCACAGGTAGGTACAGGTCACGACCTCGATAATGATTCCTCTACAAACTCCTTCAGCTATGCAGTAGGCGATGAAATCAACTTCTGCGTAAGAGCGAAGAGCGGAACCAGCATCACCTATTCACTTTACAAAGATAATCCTGATAAGAACGCAGTAACCTCTATGGGTGAAACCGCAGTAAGCTCTGCTTCTTCTGCCGTTAAGTCAGGCTCTGCTACAACAGATTTGCTTGTTACAACCAAGATGAATCAGGCAGGTACTGTAAGACTTCACGTAATCCTTTCGGGTGTAACCAACGGTACATTCGATATTACCGCGGCGGCAGGTATGAGCAATATCAAGCAGGCTATCGAATATGCAAATAAGAAGCCTACTGATGTATTCAGCACATTGAAGTCTACCTTCGATAGCAGAGTAACCACCATCGCAAAGGTTATTACCGATAACTCGGCAGATATTAAGTCATTCCTTACATCTGCTTCTGTAGGTACATCAAAGACCTTCGGCGGTAAGCTCAAGCTCAGCTGTGTAACTGCAAGCGTAAGCGGATACAAATACTTCGATTTTGCTATCGCAGTAAATGATACCGTAGGTGTTACAACCACCAATGCTTCAACCGGTCTCTTCTCCGACAGTGTATATTCAACTGCCGCAAGTTCAACCGGTGAAAAGGCATTCAACCTGCGTCCGGCAACCGGATATTTCGCAGTGCCCACAAGCTCAAGCGGAATCAATAAGGTTGTAGCAAACTACAAGCAGTACGGTCTTGATCCTACATCCCGTACCAATGTAAGCGGTGAAGCAGTAGTTGCAGCAAGCAATACATTCACCATCAATATGAACTCTCACGGTTATGATAACTCACAGGCTTACACCCAGAGTTATAAAGATACCCTCAATAACACAAGCAAGACTAATGGCGGTATCGGTTCATTCCTCAGAGCAAGTGATGATAATGTAAGCACCTATAAAGAGTCTTACGCATACGGCGTTGCCTTCCGTGATTACCTCGCATTGCAGACAGGTAAGAAACTTGCAAACCTCCTTTCTACTAACAGCAAGTCAATCACTACCTTCGGTAAATCGTTCGGTGCATGGCAGTCTGTTATGATGGGCGCACTCGATAAGAGTATAAACACCACCCAGGCATATTATCCGTGGCTCTGCTCTGTATCTGATTCTACTGCAAACTATATTGCATCTGAATTCAATGCAACCGATTGCGCAGGCATCAGATATTTCAGCACCGTATCCGCAGGTCAGTATATCGCTTCTACCATGAGCGGTCGTCCTTCAAACTACACCATTGATATCCAGGGCGGCTTCTCTGACAGAACTGCTCCTGCAAGCGGTGTAATTTCACTCTACAATGCATTCAAGAATGCTAACTGCAATAAGAGCATCACTCTCCATCAGTTCGAAGGCCACGGCAACTCCGGTTACCAGTCTATGACCGATGCTTATGAGTATCCCTCAACTGCAAGTGGCAGCTATAATCCTTCCAATCCGCATAACTATACCGAGGAAGGCGGTGGCGGCGGTCAGGATGAGCCTGAAACTCCGCCTTCAGGTGGTAGCGATGCAAGCTATGATCCGCGTACAACCAAGACCACCAAGACCTACTACACCGATGCTACCTGTAAGACTACTACAAGTCTTCCTTACACCAGCACCGTAACCGGTACCGGCTCTAACTTCCCGTCATTTGCCGAGAGTTCTACCTCGCTTAATGCTCTCTTTGAGCAGAGCGGCGGTAAGCCGATAGTAGGTTGTGATCATGACTTAACCAATCATAATGACGCTACCAATAACGCAATTACCTACGGAGTTAATAAGGATATTAAGTTCACCGTAGATGTTGTTGGTGACTATGTAATTTACTACGAGCTCTTCAAGGATAACCCGATAGTAAATGCTATTCCGTCTTTGGGCGAGGCTATTGCCTTCAATAATAAGGGACCGGCAGTGAACGACACCGATAAGACCCTTTATGTTGATACCAACGCTCCGGTTAAGTCCGGTCGCGCAAGAGGCAAACTCGAGCTCACAACCCAGATGAAGGAAGCGGGCACAGTAAGACTTACCTGCTGGATAGAAAAGGATAACGGCAAAAAACTTTATTATACCTTGTCCGGCACTAGGGAAGAAGCAATGTTCAATATCGTTGCTGCGGCTGATTATACTAATATCAAGTCCTGCCTCGTTCAGAGCGGCAAGAAGCCGGCTGACCAGGATACCTTCTTCGATACTATGCGTACAACCGCCAATGCACAGGTAACCAAACTTGCTTCAAGCCTTGATTCCAAGTCTTCTGCTATTACAAGTTACCTCAGCAGTGCAAGCGTAGGTTCTACCTATGAAATCAGCGGTGTAATCAAGTTAAAGTGCTATAAGTCTACCGATGGTTATAAGTGCTTCTACTACACCATTGCAACCGATTCTGCGGGCGGTATGACCTATCTCTATTCAGATTGCACCAAGCGTCCGGCAACCGGAACATTTAAGATTCCGACCAATCCTACCGGCGTTGCGGCTTACTATTCACCTTACGGCGGCGGACCGAGTGCGGCAGATATTGCAAACTCCAACCTGCCTTCCAATGTTCAAAACGGTAACTCTTCGCCCCTTTGGGTAACCACCTGGCCTAACGGTGAAAATCCCGAAGGCACCAATACCGGTCTTAAGGGTATCGCAGATGCTTCACAGCAGACCATAACCGATCCGCTGAAGACCTATGCTTACGGTATGATTTTCCGTGATTATATTTCCTTGCAGATAGGTAAACGCCTCTACAACTATGTAAAGGGTAACAACGCTACTGCAAAGGTTAGTCACGTAGGCGTAACCGGAACCTCACAGGGCGGCTTCCAGTCATGGCTTGTAAATGCTCTCGATTATGATGTAGATTCTAATGCTACCGATGTTACATGGATGGCATGTGCAGGTCAGGAAACCTCCAATAACATTCTTTCCGGCTTCTCACCCTATGGTTCAGGTAGCTACTACTTCAACCCCGTAAGTGCGGCAGAATATATTGCGAAGACCAAGTCTTCACGTCCTTCTGCCTTTGCATTCAAGCTTACCGGCAGTATGGGTGATACCACCTCTCCGATAAGCGGCATAATCGCTATTTGGAATGCAATGAGCAGCTGGTCCTGCAAGAAGCAGATGGCTCTCCCGCAGTATAAGTTCCATGTAAAGCATCCTATGGGCAATACTTGGGTTAACGTAAATATCCAGAAATCAGCAAGCTGATGAATACTGCTAATTAAATAAAACAGCCAGGTGGGTTTTCCACTTGGCTGTTTTTTCATAATTTTGCAAAACCCCTTGAAAAGATAGCACAAATGGTTTAGAATAGAATAGAAATAATTTAAGGGGTTGTTAGAGTGGTAAAGATTGCACCGTCCGTACTTACTGCGGATTTTTTAGAGCTTAAGGAAAGTATAGAAAAATTAGAGGCGGCAGGGGTGGATATGCTCCATCTTGACGTTATGGACGGTATTTTCGTGCCCAATATTTCATTCGGAGTGCCGGTGATAAATTCCATTAAAAAGCATTCACATATACCGCTTGACGTCCATCAGATGATAGACCGCCCGCATCGCTATATCGAGGATTTTGCCAAGGTTGCCGATTATCTCGGCTTCCATTTTGAGGCGGGGAGCGATAATGCCGAAACCCTTAAAAAAATCAGAGAACTCGGCTGTAAATCCTGCATCACCATAAAACCCTGCACCGAGCCCGAAGAAATTTTCGAGCTTTTGCCCCTTTGCGATATGGTGCTTGTAATGTCGGTTGAGCCGGGCTTCGGCGGTCAGAAATTTATGCCGGGCGCCCTCGATAAGCTCCAAAAGCTCTCTGCCGAAATTAAAAGACAGGGATTGACTATAGAGCTCGAGGTAGACGGTGGAATAAATAAAGAAACCGCACCGCAAGCTGTAAAAGCAGGCGCTACGGTTCTTGTTGCGGGAAACTATATCTTTTCCGCCGAGGATTTAAAGGCAAGGGTTGCCGAAATCAAGAGCTTTCAGTAAGAATTTTTCCTATGCGCGAGATTGCGTTATTTTCGCATAGCTTTTTTCCGTGCTCAAGTATGTAAAAGTAGTGTGTTTGGTCTGTAAAACCTCTTACAGTGCTTTTTTGAGCATTTTTCAGGTGTAAAACGAGCAGATATATGCCGCCCAGCTTGTATAAATCGCTTCTTATGTTGCGAAAACGCGGGTCGGTATAAAACTGCTCGATTTTTAAAAACAGCTCTTCGCTGTCTAAAAGGGCAAAAATCCGTATTATTTCGGGTTTTACCTTTGTTGCTTTGGCAGAATGTTCGGTTTGCATAACTGCCCCCAATCAAATGTTTAATAATTGCATTATCCGTGAATAATATTTACGGGTGAAGCAAATGAAAATTACAGAAAATAAATCAAAGTACAGCCGTGATAAACAAATTTTCATAAAAACCGTTGTAATCACCGCATCAGCCCTTGCGCTTCTTGCGATAGGGTATGTGGGTATGGGTTTTTTGTGCGGCTACTTTAGTTAGGAGAAAAAATGGATTATTCAATACTTAAAAGCGGTACCGATGTCAGAGGTGTGGCGTCCGATAAGGGCGGTCTTACCGTAAACCTCACCGAAAGTGCGGTTTATGATATAACTGCGGCGGCGGTTGTCTGGTTCTGCGAAAAATTCGGTAAAAAAGCCGGGGATTTAAAGGTAACGGTAGGTCACGATTCGAGAATTACCGCTCAAAGTATAGCCCTTAATGTCATTAAGGCGCTCACCGACTCGGGTGTAAATACTTATTTCTGTTCGCTGTGCTCTACTCCGGCAATGTTTATGACTACCATCGACCTGAACGCCGATATGGCGGTGCAGATTACCGCAAGCCATCATCCCTTTGACCGTAACGGTCTTAAGTTTTTCACAAAGCTCGGCGGTCTTGATACCGGCGATTTATCCGAAATACTTGAGCTTGCAAGCGAAGGTAAACGCTATGATGCGGAAAATAAAGGACTTGTTTTTCCCACCGATTATATGCCCGCATACGCTAAAAGACTTCGCGATATGATATGCAATGCCGTAGGTAAAAGTGAGGCGGAAAAACCCCTTAATGGCTATCACATCATAGTTGATGCCGGAAACGGCGCCGGCGGTTTTTATGCCAATGATGTTTTGGCACCCTTGGGTGCGGATATATCGGGCAGTCAGTTTTTAGAGCCGGACGGTATGTTCCCCAACCATATACCCAATCCCGAGAATAAAACCGCGATGGAGAGCATCTGCGCCGCTGTAAAAAAGAGTAAAGCCGATTTGGGAATTATTTTCGATACCGATGTTGATAGGGCAGGCTGTGTGGATTCAAGCGGTGAGGAAATCAACCGAAATCGCCTTGTTGCGCTGGCGTCTTTTATAGCGCTTCAGGATAATGCCGGCGGTACGGTTGTAACCGATTCGGTAACCTCGGACGGTCTTAAGGAATACATAAACACTACCCTCGGCGGCGTTCATTACCGCTATAAGAGGGGATATAAGAATGTAATAAACAAAGCGGTTGAGCTTTGTAATAACGGAATTAACTGTCCTTTGGCAATCGAAACGAGCGGTCACGCGGCGCTTCGCGAAAACTATTTCCTTGATGACGGTGCGTATCTTGCCACCAAAATCGTAATAGAACTTGCTCGCGGCAGAAAATTCGAGGAGATATTAAAGCCTCTTAAAATGCCTGCCGAGGAGAAGGAAATAAGACTTAATATAAAGGCTGAAAATTTCCACGATTACGGTATGAGGGTTATAGCCGAGCTCGAAAGCTTTGCAAAGGAAAATAAAAACTGTGTAATTGCGGACGATAACCGTGAGGGTATGCGAATTACCACGCCGAGCGGTTGGATGCTTCTTAGGCTCAGCGTTCACGACCCCGTAATGCCGATAAACTTCGAGAGCGAAAAATCGGGCGGAGTAGCCGAAACGGTAGAGTTTTTCAGAGAGTTTTATGAAAAATTCGATGAGCTTGATTTATCTTCATATAAATAAAAATGTTTAATTAAAAACACCCGCAAAGGCGGGTGTTTTTCAGTCCTTGTTTTTATGTCAGCCTTCCGCCATACAGCCGCAATTACAGCCGCAGTCATCTCCGAGGGCGCGCGGCGGGAAGAAATCGTCTGTGGGGAATTTAATTCTGCTGAATACATCGCAGGGCTGGTCGGTTGTGTCGGTGCATTGCTTTTGCGGTATGCAGAAATCGTAAACGGGAATAAGCATCTGAACGTTTCTTACAATCTGTATAACCGTGAAAAGTCCGAGGGTTACATAAACGGTGGGCGAACCGCACGGGCAGGAGGTTACAATATCCGAGCCTAAAATGTTGCTTATGCAGTTGTCGCCTACACCTATACATTCACAGCAGTCCCTTACCTGACCGATTCTCGAAGAAAGGGGAATCGGGTCTACGCTTTGAACAACGCATTTGGGAGCATTGCTTGTAATTTCGCCCTCAAGGTCGCATTTGTTGCCTACCGTATTTGAAAATACCTTAACATTGCCTTCGCCGCCGTAGAGAATTACGCGCTTTGAGAAAGAGGCAACGCCGTTTACTTGGGTGGGGCAGGATTTTGGTGTAGAATAAACATCAAATCTTACAAGGAATAAGAATGTCAAATCGCAGGAATAAAAACCGCGGTTGAAATTTACCGGCTCGACACTTACGTAAACATTTATTACTTCCGCATTTCGCATTTTAACGCTTAAAGCGCCGTCTATATACCTTTGACCTTCCGCTGTGAAAAAACATCTTAAATCGTCTGCGCAATCCCGGTCACAGCAAGAGTCGTAAACTCTGCCTGCATCTATACAGCAGGCTTCGCTGAAATTGCCCGAGAGGTTGTCGCATTTGTTGTCAGCCATAGTTTTCCTCCGTATAAAAATTAGAAGTTGCACTTCTAAAACATAATATGAAGAAAAACGGCAAGTGTTAATTAAAGCAGTTTAAAGTTGTGCGCCGAAACAAAATCTTTAAGGAAGAAAATGTAGAATAGAATAAGAGCTACCGAAATAAGCAATAAAACAATTACCAAAATTATATGCTTTGCTTCAATTTTACGGTCGGGAAGATACTGCTTGTCGATAACCTTAATGCGCGAAAGAGCGGGCATGGCGGCAAATAAAATCACAAAAATAATTATTGCTTCTATCGGGAATGTAATCAGGTTTTTGGCAATACGGGTAAGGTTTATGAGACTGTACGCCTGCGCCTTTTCAAGACCGTAAAAAACGTAATAATCCCATTTCATAACGAGTGAAGTCATTATGATATTGCAGATAAAATTAACCGTAAATTTAGCCAGTATTGTGCGGCTTACGGTTATTTTTTTGCGCCAGAAGAAGAGCGAGAATATAAAACCGCTTGCCATTTCAATAAAAATAAAGGGGAAGAAATAAGCACCGCTCGGAAATAAAAGACAACCGAGCGTGTCGCTTATCGCACCTACCGCCAAAGATACGAGGGGACCGTAAATCATGGCACCCACCGAATTTACATAGCAGTCAAATGCGAGGTTAAGACCTGCGGCAAGGGGCAGCTGTAACGGCTTAACCGCCACGCGAAGCGCGATAAAAACCGCGGCAACGGCGAGCATTCTTAAATCCGAAAACTGTTTTGCCGCTTCTTTCCAATAATCTTTTTTTAACATAATTAAAAACCCTCCTTGTAGCCGGATGTAAACCGACTTGCTACAAGCAGGGTTTAAATTTACATATAATATGTACGTTGTTTGTAGCAGCGGGATGCGAATTTTATACCGCGAAAATTCTTTCGTCCGTAAGGCAACTCCCCGTCCTCACGGCACTAATCGCATAAAATTCTACTCTGCTTGAAACAATTATATAATATTTACCTTAAATGTCAAGATTTTCTTTGAAAAACTTTTCTATTTCGTTTCGCTCTGCCGGTGTGCTGCCGGTAATCATACCGTTTCGGCCGCCGCAGGAAGCCGAGAGGGAAGCGCATAGCGCATTTCTTAATGCTTCGGTATCACCGTTTGTAACACAAACAAAACTGTATTTTTCGCCCGATTTTGAGAAAACTCCGCCGATGTTTTGCTTTTCCTTAATTAAATTTCCTGCAAACCGCATATCCTCCGCCGTGGCATTTTGGAGAAAAATGCAGGGTGAATCGGTGACGGAAAGAGTAAGCTTTAGATTTTCTCTTTTTGCCCGGGTGAGAGAAAATGACGTGTCGGCAAGGTTTTGCTTGAGGGATTTTACCGCATCGGCAACCTCCTCGGGTTTAGCGCAGAGTAAAGCCGAAATTTCCGAAACGCTGTCGGCCTTTTGCATATAATCTAAAACGGCTCGCATACCGCATTTTATCGAAAGGCGTACGCCCTCCTTGTGCTTTTCGGCAGAACATATTTTTATAAACCCGATTTCTCCCGTGCTCTTAACGTGGGGTGCACAGCAGGCGCAAAGATCGATCCCCTCAATTTCAACAATTCTTACGTCCTCGCTTAAATCGAGCTTGCTTCGGTAATTGAGGCTTTTAAGGGTGGTATCATCGGGATAATAGGCGGTAATTTTTGCGTTTTTCTGTACCGCCTCGTTAGCCTTTATTTCGATTTCTTTTATCTCCTTTTGAGTGAGCATACCGTTAAAATCAAGGGTAACAATATTATTGCTTAAATGAAAACCGGTATTGTCGTAGCCGAAAAGGGAGTGAACTATCCCCGAAATGATGTGTTCGCCCGAATGGTTCTGCATTTTATCAAAACGCTCTTTAAAATTAAGAAAGCAGGGGTATTCCTTGCCGATTTCGAGCGGAGCCTCGCAAATATGATATATAATGCCGTTTTCAATTAAGGTTTCGCTTACCTTGGCATTTCCGATACTTCCGGTGTCTCCCTCCTGACCGCCTGCGGTGGGGAAGAAGGCAGTTTTATCAAGGCAAACCGAAAATTTACCGCTTTTTTCTTCGCAGGATAAAACGGTAGCGGAAAATTCGGCAAGATAGGCGTCTTCATCGTATAGCCTTACGGTTTTCATAGTTTCTCCTTGTTTTTCAGTAATTTTTTAAGTAACTCGGATAGGGGTAAAATAAGCAACCCCGCAATAAAATTGCTTACAGCGTGTATTAAATCAAAGGGCAAACCTGCGATTATCCAGGTAAGCGTACCTTTAAAATCAAGCCCGAACATAAGCGCTTGTGCGGGGGCGTAGAGTGTTCCGAAGGCAAGACCGTGCAGAGCACAAACAACGGGATATACAAAGCATGCAATTTTTTTCGGTATCTTTTTAGGTATCAGCATAGCGGCTCCCCAAAGCACCGCCCAGATGTAGAGATACGGAAGCCACCAGAGCACCACTCCGGAGAGAAAAGAAAAAATTCCCTCCAGAAACACATAAACATAAATCGGTATCAAGGCTTTTACTCGGAAAACCACCGTAAAGGTTACAATAAACATTCCGAGCAGGTGAATGTTGGGTAAAAGCTCCATCAGCATTTTCGTACCGAACATAAGACCGCCGAATATGCCGAATAGAGCAATTTCGAAAAGCGAAATTTTTTTATTTTGTGTGGGTGAACTCATAATGTTCTCCGTTTGCAATATTTGTGTCAGTAGCGCCGGTCATAAGATATTCGCCGTTTTTGGAAAGCGACCAATAGCTTTTATCAATGTCGTAATCGGCTGTCATACCGTTTAAGGTTTTGATGTATTCGCCGGTACCTGCGGGGATAAGTCCCGCTCCATCGAGAGCATCGGCGAGGGTGGTTTTATCGGTCTTAATGGTAAATGTAACCGATTTATCGCCGGCTTTAACCTCAAGCTCTATCTGTGTTTTGCCGCTTCCGAATGCCGTATTTTCGGTGTAGGTTGCATTATTCCAGATGTCGCCGGTTTCTTCTGCCTTTTTGCAGGAGACAAAGCAGAAAATCATAATAATTGATGTGAGTAAACAAATTGTTTTTTTCATAAATAATATCCTTTCAAAAATAAATTTACAAAAGGATAAATTAAAAGCGCCCTCCTATGAAAAGGCGCAAACAAAACAAGATACCCCACCGTATCTATTATAAGTCAGCGTCCCTTCAAATTGCCCAAGAGACTTTTAAACTGCGCAAAACGGTAAGCATTCCGACTTGACATCTTTCGATGAGTTACGGTAATGGCTGTTGCCGCGGATTTTCACCGCAATTTCCTTACACCTCGCATACAAAGTATGTTCAGCCCAAAGCGTAATGCGTTATTCTTTTGTGCTTTCATTATATACCGTTTTGGCAAAAAGTCAAGATAAGTAAACTGCACTATGGCAAACTTTTCTTCAAAAAAACAGGGGCTGACGCCAACATCAGCCCCTTACAAATTATATTTTCTTTAAAAATTCATCAATGGAGTTTTCGTCCTTCGGGTCAAAATCGCAGGGCTTATCAAAAATCTCCCATTTTTCGGTGTGGGTTGCCGTTTGACCGGCAGAAAGCTTTTTGAGCTCGCCGAGGGTTTCGAGCTCGGTGTAAAATGAGCAGGAATATGTTTCAAATGATACGCCGCCGTCCGGGTAAATTCCGTCCGGATAATTAGGAGTATAGCTTTTTGTGAAAACGCAGTCCTTGGTTACATAGTAAACCCTGCCGTTTTTAAGGTCAAAACCGAGCTTTAAAGCATCGGCATCGGGCTGGAGAACCGTAGCATATTTCTTGCCGATGTAGATGTTTTCAAGGCGTAAATCGGTGTACTGCCAGTAGGCGATTTTGCCGTTTGCCTGAAAACCGGCATCGTTGGTGTTCAGCGGAATTATTTCGGTGCCGTTTGTAGCAGATACCGTAATCGCCCATAAAGCACATTCTTTCGCAGTATCTCCGATGTTTTTTACGGTGTGCTCTACCGTAACGCCGCTGCCGGTTTCATCAAGTACTATCTTCATACCGAGCTGAACTCCGTTTTCCGTTTGGGGCGGCGGGGTTAAAATCACGCCGTTTTCGATTATTTCAAAATTTATCTCATCATTATCGGGATAATAGGTTTCGGGATAAAGCTCCTTTGCAAGCCAAAGTCTGTGACCTCCGTAAATGTTAAAGGCCTTGCCGGTGCCGTAGTATTTTTCAAAATCGGGATTTGAATTTGGCGCAAAGCTTTCGGCATTATCATATAAAATGTTATCCCTGCCGATAAGGGCATATCTCACTATTCTCGGACCCTTTTCAAGTGTTGCAACAACCTCGGCGGTGCCGTTGGTCATATAGATACATTTTCCGTAATTTTTGTAGTTTTCTTGCTTGTAGCTGAACATTTTAAATTTCCCCTTTAAAAACCTTTGTATAATATTCCATACCGCATTTATCTGCCTTGTCGAGTGAAAGGGCATAAATATCGGTACATTTTTTCTCGTTTTCGAAAACCTTTTTTGCAAACCCCTCGAGCTTTTCGAAATCCGAAGCGGCGGCAATAATCGGAAGCTTCGTTTTTTTGGAAATTTCACCGATTATTTTTTCGCCCCGGCGGGACATTGCCAAAATCCTTATATACGGCACCCCCTGTTTTTCGAAAGAACTGTCAATCCCCAAAAAGCCGTTTAAAACAAGCCGCCTTATTCTTGCGAGGGTGTAACGTTTCGTTTTTATATTGTCGTATAACTCGGTAAGACTTCCGGAAATTTCAACCGCCCGCAAAAATCTGTTGTCAAGCCCCTCGCTTATATCGGGCAGATTACCGAGAGCGCCGCAAAGCCGCTTTTCGCGCAGAGAAACCAAAATGGCGGTTTCGAGTCTGCCAATATCGGAAATCGGTGCATTTTTCAGTATTTTGAAGGATTGCTCGGGCATATATTTTCCGGCGAAGCCGTAATCGCCGAGCAGTAATTTTTCGCGAATTTCTCCCGCGCTTGCCGTAACGCCGTCAGCCCTTTGGGTGTGGCTTGCTCCCAACCTTTTAATACATTGCGGTTTGATTTTCGAATTAAGCCTTTTTAAAGCCGTAATGTATTCGGTAGCCAAAATATCATTGGCGTTTTCGAGAATTCCCTTTAAATCGGGTCTTAATTCTTCGATTGCTTCCTGACGGATAGAGGCGTAGGTTTTGCCCGATTTTATTTTTTCCTTTATTTTTTCTTCAAATTCCGCAGTTTCGAGCAGTTCGCAAACGGCGGAGATTTTTTCAATATCGGCGCTTTCACTGCCGAAAAGCAGACTGTCAATAACCCCCAAATCCTCAAGCAATCCTACTGCGCTTTCAGAAAAACTCTGTGCGGTTGACATCGCAAATGGGGTGGGGAGCTCAATTACAAGGTCGGCTCCGCATTTTACGGCGGCGGCGGCGCGAAAACTTTTGGGTATAACGGCGGTATCTCCGCGCTGAACGAAATTTCCGCTCATCACACAAACTACACCGCAGTTTTGCTCTTTTGCCTTTTTGATGAGGTGCTCGTGTCCCAAATGAAACGGATTAAATTCGGCAATTATGCCTATATTTTGCAAAAAAACTCCTCCTTTCGCAAAAAGTCCTTGAAAAACTCGTAAAAATAAAGTATTATAAA
>JAGHTJ010000005.1 GCA_018065375.1 Candidatus Equinaster intestinalis
CTGTAATCATCATAAACTCCGAGAGCAACGGCAGTATGGGTATCACAGAGATAGTTCTTATCCTTAAAGTATCTGCAAATAGTCTTTTTGGTATTATCCTCATCACAGAAGCCGCCGTAGAAAATTTCCTGAAGCTTATCAAGAAGCTCTTTATCAATCTTATAAACTCCCTTTTCGGAAAGCTCTTTCTGCCATGCGGTAACCTTTTTATCATCTCTGCCCGAAAGCTCGAAAATCATTCTTTCGAGGTTGCTCGAAATCAGTATATCCATCGAGGGAGAAACGGTGGTATAGAATTTACGGTTGCGATCATAAACACCGGTGTTAATGAAATCGGTGAGTATGTTATTGATATTTGAAGCGCAAATAAGCTTCTTAATCGGCACACCCATCTGCTTCGCATAATATGCGGCAAGAATATTACCGAAATTACCGGTGGGAACTGCAACATTAAATCCGTTTTCGGCATTTTCCATATCGCAGAAAGCCGATACGTAGTAGACAATCTGCGGCACAAGTCTGCCCCAGTTAATTGAGTTTGCACTCGAAAACTGTTTGCCGTTTTCGGCAAGCTTGCTTTTAACCGAATCATCGGTGAAAATCTTTTTAACGCCGGTTTGAGCATCGTCAAAATTACCGTTTATAGCGCACACGAAAACATTTTTGCCCGACTGTGTATCCATCTGAAGCTTCTGCATTTTGCTTACACCGTCATTCGGATAGAATACGATAATCTTGGTATCGGGAACATCACAAAAGCCCTCGAGAGCCGCTTTTCCGGTATCTCCGCTTGTTGCTACGAGAATAACCGTTTCGTTAGCGCCGCCGAGTTTTTTAACCGAAGTTGTGAGTAAAAACGGAAGAAGCTGGAGAGCCAAATCCTTAAATGCGCAGGTAGGACCGTGCCAGAGCTCAAGAACATTACCCTCATTCGAAAGCTTATAAATCGGTGCCGGTTTTTCATTATCAAAACTGCCGGTATACGCACCCTCTACACAGTAATTTATTTCTTCATCGGTAAAATCGGTGAGGAACTTTTTGAGAACTATTTTAGCTCTGCCTTTATAGTCTGCCTTTTTTAAAGCGGCAAAATCCTCGGCTGAAAGCTTCGGAATTTCCTCGGGAACGAAAAGTCCTCCCTCGGCGGAAATTCCCCGGGCTATTGCCTGCGCCGCCGTAACCTTTAAATTTTTGTTTCTTGTGCTGACATAATACATAATTTATACTCCTTTAAACCGATTCAAAATCTCGCTGTCAAACGCATCGGGAATAAATTTTACACGGTATATATTTTTTCCGTTTTCATCGCAAATTCCGGTAACCTCGGCAATATCAAAATGCTTGAGATAATTTTCGGTATGCGATTTTGAAATATAATCGAGAGCAGTAAGAAAAATTTTCTTCTGCTTATCTTCGTCTACCGCCTGAACGCCCGAAACCATTGCATCTTGGGAACGAAGCTTAACCTCTATAAAATGCAGACTATCCGGCGTTTCGGCAATAATATCAATTTCACCGAACCGCGAATGATAATTCATTTTTGAAATAATCATACCGCGTTTTCGAAGCATCTGCGCTACCTGCCGTTCGGCACGGCGACCTTTTTCGGAAGTTATATTCATACAATACCCTTTAAAAAAGATTTTCTGTGTATTTCACAAATACCGTTTTCACGGATTTTTTCATAATGCTCTTTTGTACCGTAGCCCTTATGCTTTTTAAAATTATATTGCGGATATTTTTCATCGTATTCCAGCATAAGACGGTCTCTCGTTACCTTGGCGAGAATTGACGCCGCCGCAACCGACATTGATTTTGCATCACCCTTAATAACCGTTTCGCATTTAACCTTACAGCTTTTAGGTTCACGGTTACCGTCAATCAAAGCGTAATCGGGCTTAACACTCAAATTATCAATCGCTCTGTTCATAGCAAGGAATGTTGCATTCAAAATATTTACATCTTCGATTTCTTCAACACTTCCGAAAGCAATACTGTAGCTGACAGCCTTTTCGATTATAACATCGTAAAGCTCTTCTCTTCTTTTTTCGGACAGTTTTTTGGAATCGTTAAGACCCTCTATCACGGTATCAACCGGCAGAATTACCGCCGCCGCGCATACCGGACCCGCCAGAGGTCCTCTGCCGGCTTCGTCAACCCCGCAAACCGATTTAAAACCCTTCATAATTGCGGCTTTTTCGTAGGAATAATCAGGCATTTTCAACCCTCTCCAAAGAAATTTTTCCGATTTTGCAGTTTCTGAATTCTTCAAGAAGCATATTGGAAGCGCGCTCGGTATCGGTTTCGCCGCCGCGAATTACCATACCTCTGCGCTTTCCTATCTGCTCTAAAAGCTCATAGGCTTCACATTCAAAATCAAGGCTGCCGTATCGTGATATTAAAAGCTCGCGGTAATCGGCGGAAAGTATTTCGAGAAGTCGCACGGCAAGAAGCTCTATATCAACCACTCTATCCTTTACGGCACCCGTAAATGCAAGGTGCTCGCCCACCGTAATATCATCGAATTTAGGCCACAAAACTCCCGGAGTATCAAGCAGTTCGAGTTCTTTATCAATAGTAAACCACTGATTTCCTCTTGTAACTCCCGGACGGTTTTCAACCTTTGCCTTGGTATTTCCCGCAATTTTGTTGATAAATGAGGATTTTCCCACATTCGGTATACCAACAACCATAATGCGAAGCGGTTTACCTACAAGACCTTTCGCTCGGTACTGCTCAAGTTTATCCTTAAGATTTTCCTTAAGTGTGCTTTTAAAAAGGCTTAAGCCCTTGCCTGATTTGCAATCTACCGGCAGGGCGGTTATTCCGTTTTTCTTATAATAATCTATCCACTGTGCAGTAACCTTTTCGTCCGCCATATCACATTTATTAAGCAAAATTACCCGCGGCTTATTACCGACTATATCGAGTATATCGGGATTTCTGCTCGAAAGCGGAATTCTGGCATCGGTTATTTCGGCTACGGCATCTATAAGCGGCAGAACTTCGGCAATTTTACGCTTGGTTTTGGCCATATGGCCCGGAAACCACTGAATATACTGCCCACCGTTTTCCATCAATATATACCTCCGGCAACGTTAAAGGGAAAAATTCTGAAAAGAGCTTTACCTACGATATACCTTTTATCTACCATACCGTCTTCCCCGATAAAAGAAGAACGACTGTCGGTAGAATCGTTACGGTTATCACCGAGAACAAAAACACAGCCCTCTTTTACAACCGCCGGAAATGCAACATCAAAGGAAACATTTGTAAGGGTGCGAACATAAGGCTCATCAAGAGCTACACCGTCAACATAAACAATTCCGCGCTGAAAATCAATGTTTACAACCTGACCCTCGGTAGCAATTACACGCTTGATGATGGAATGCTCACCGTCAGTACTCGGAATATGATTGGCGTCCTTTGAAATTACCACAATATCGCCGTAATTCGGCTCATAAGCAAAATTTGAAATTATCAGCCTTTGACCGTCCAAAAGCGTATTTTTCATTGAGTTGCCGTCAACTACAACCACCTTGAAAACAAAGGTAAACAGAATTACGAGCATAACTATAGCGCTTACAACAATTTCAATCCATTCGAAAAAATCGTTTTTAAAACGGGATTTTTTGTCCGTCGGTTCCTCGTTTTCACCTAAATCGTCCGTGAATAACTTACTGAAAATTTCATCAATTTCGGTACTTTCTATTTCGTCATTGCGGTTATCAAAATCGCCCGTATTCATAATAACACCTGCTTTAACTTAAAAATAACAAAAAGGGGACATAATTGTCCCCTTTCAAAAAATCCATTAGCCGATAAGCTCTTTAACCTTTGCGGCCTTACCAACTCTGTCTCTCAAGTAGTAGAGTTTAGCACGGCGAACCTTACCGTTTCTTACAATTTCAACCTTTGCAACATTAGGTGAATGTACGGGGAACACTCTTTCTACACCTACGCCGTAGGAAACTCTTCTTACGGTAAAGGTTTCTGCAATGCCGCTATTGTTGCGGGCAATTACGGTTCCCTCAAAAATCTGGATTCTTTCTCTTTCGCCCTCGCGAATTTTTACGTGTACCTTTACGGTACTTCCGATTACGATTTTAGGAGCATCCTCCTTAATCATACCTGCTGTTAATTCTTTTACAGCGTCCATCAACTTTTCCTCCTTAAACTCTTCAGGCGTTCATGCAAATTTTTCACAGAGGACCGCCCGCTTTAATGTCGAATCTTCGGCATTAAACCCACCTATAAGGGTTAGGTGAAATCAAATGCTCAAAT
>JAGHTJ010000011.1 GCA_018065375.1 Candidatus Equinaster intestinalis
CTACTACTCACCGTCAATCTTAACCTCGGTGCCGGCATATTTGCTTACGAGCACCTTATCGCCGACCTTAAGCTGCATAACTATTTCGTTACCGTCAACCATTCCGCCGGGACCTACCGCAATAACCTCGGCTATCTGCGGCTTTTCCTTTTGCGCAGAGGTGAGAATGATACCGCTTTTGGTGGTATCCTCGGCTTCTGCTATTTTTGTTACGACCTTATCAAACATAGGTTTAATAGTCATAATAATTACCTCCGTAATCAATATTAAACGATAAATTAGCACTCTTACACCTTGAGTGCTAATTTATATTTTACCCTATTTTTTCCAAAAATCAAGTCTTTTTGCAAATTTTACGCCTTAACGAGTATTTTATTTGCTATTTTCTTGGGCAAAACAAACTTTGCCGCATTTTTCATTACCTCGAATTTTATCCTGGCTCTATGTATTATTTCACCGTCAAGATTTATCGGTATCGGCTTATCTGCTTCAATTTCAAGGCTTTCGCAGTTTCCGAGCTCACAATACGGCAGACCGTCATGCTTGCCCTTTTCATAAAGCTTTAAAAATCCAGGAACCTTAAGCTTTGAAATGGTTTCAACTATCGTAAAATCAAGCTTATGGTCGTCAGGCACGGCATAGGGCGCGCTTTTATATCCGCCGCCGTAAACCGGACCGTTTGCACAAACAACAAAAAGACAGTTCTTTATGCATTTCAACTTTCCGTTTATCGTAATTTTTAAGTTTGCGCCTATCTTACTTACGAAATTTTTAACTATCGCCAGCTTATACGCCATACTGCCCGATACCAGCGGCCAGCCTTTGAAAATGCGCATATCATCGGCAACTACGGCGTCCATTCCCACAGAGCATCCGTTTATACAGTAAAATTCGTCTGCCTTAATTATATCAATATCAACGGCAGTTCCCTCAACCATTTCCTTAATATCGAAGAAGAGCTCTTTTTCGCCGTAATATTTGAGAAAATCGTTTGCCGAACCGCATGGAATAACACCGATTTCAACATTATCGTAGCCGAAAACGCCGTTAAGCACATCAAAGCAGGTTCCCTCGCCGCCGCAGGCATATATTCTCACCTTATCGCCCTTTTGAGCCTCTTTTACGGCAAGCTTTTTAGTATCGCCCTGACTTTTCGTAACATAGACCGTGCAATCGTCTCTGCCTTCAAAATACTTTTCAAGCTGGGGCAAAACTATTTCGGGCGCCTTGCCCTTTCCTGCAACGGGATTAACAATAAATACATATCTCATTTTTTCTTCTCCTGCTATTTAAAGTACATAAATAACTGACATTTTATCATACCGTTATAGAATTTTCTGCGCTTATCGGAGGGTCTGCCGAAGAATTTTTCAAACTCATCGTGAGGGCTTATAATGTAGTACTTCTTGCCCTCCTGCTTTAAAAATACCTCGCCCATTGTTTTATAGAGCTCCTCCGCCTGCCTTACGTCCAAAAGACGCTCTCCATACGGCGGATTGGTAATTACAAGGCTTCTGCCCTCGTTTGTTTTAAAATCCTTTACGTCTGCTACGCTCGCTTTTACGAGCTTTTCTACCCCCGCCTTTTTGGCATTTGAAAGGGTAAGCTCAACACATTCGGGGTCTATATCAAAGCCGTGTGCCTCAAAGGTAATATCGTGACGTATGGCGTCCATAGCGCGTGTTCTTTCTTCTCTCCACACCTTATCGGGTATGCAGGAAAAACGCTCCGCGGCAAAATATCTGCCGAGTCCCGGAGCCTTATGCATTGCGTGAAGTGCGGCTTCAATAAGTATGGTTCCCGAACCGCAAAAGGGGTCGTAAATGCAGGTATCCGGATAAATTCTCGCCGTATCGCACATCGCCGCCGCAAGGGTTTCCTTAAGTGGTGCGGCATTTGATTTACTGCGGTATCCCCTCTTATGAAGCGGCTCGCCCGAGGTATCAATCATTAGGGTAACCTCGTCCTTCATAATCGAAAAGCGGATTTTATATTCGCTCCCGGCTTCCTCAAACCAGGAAATGTTATATTTTGTTTTAAGTCTTTCAACTATGGCCTTTTTGATTATCGACTGACAATCCGGTATACTGAAAAGCGCCGAATCGAGGCTATGCCCATTAACCGGAAAAGCATCTTTTTTGCCGATATAATTCTCCCACGGCAGAGCCTTTACGCCCTCAAAAAGCTCGGTAAATGAGGTAGCTTTAAACTGCCCCATATTTATAAGAACACGCTCGGCATACCGTGAGTTTATATTAACGAGGGCAAGTGTATTAAAATCGCCCGAAAATAAAACTCTGCCGTTTTGCGCGGCTACATTTTGCAATCCGAACCTTTTAAGCTCATCCGCAAGTATTCCCTCTACCCCGAAAAGGCAGGGGGCAACCATATTTATATTTTCCATCTTTTCACCATAAAAACGGCAGACCGAGTCTGCCGCCGTTAAATTATTTTACTTCCGCGCCGCGCTTTGTACGGTGCGCGTCAGGATGTTTTCTTTTTAAATCGGAGAATTTTTCTTCGCTGGTCTGCTTAAAGCGGTTCATCATTTCTTCAAATGATGAGGGCTCATTTTTCTGCGGCTCCCAAACTACCGAGCTATCCGGCTTGGAGGGAGTTTTCGGCATATAAGCTTTACGCTCGGGTCTTTTCTGCTCCATGGCGCGCTTGATGCTCAAACTAATCTTACCGTCCTCCGAAACGCTCAAAACCTTCATTTTTACGACATCGTTTACCTTAACGTGTTCCTTAATATCGTTTACATAGGTTTGCGCAACCTCGGAAATATGAACAAGACCGGTTTTATTATCGCCTAAATCAACAAAAACACCGAAGTTTGTAATACCCGTAATTTTGCCTTCCACTATTTGACCGACAGCTATTTCCATAAATTCCAAAAATCCCCCAAAATTTATTATGCGAAAACTCGCTTAATTTCCCGACTTATCACGGTAAACCTGCTCATTTGCATAAACAAAGCCGAGGCGCTCTCTCGCCGCTTTTTCGATAATCTCCTTTTCGGAGCCATCAAGCATAGCGGTAATCGAAGCAATCTTGCCCGCCTTTTGTGTTCGCAGGTCCTTGAGCTTGTTAAGCTCGGTTTGTTTGCTGACGAGCTCGCTCCAAAGAATACTCAAAGAAACGATAATATAAACCGCCAAAGCAAAGCCCATACAACGAAGTATGATACTGCTTCTCGACCTTGCCGTATTCTTCATTAAGCTCACCCTCAAATCTTAAACTTATTTCTATAAGTATACACTATTCAGGGCTTATGTTTCAAGTGATTTTTTAAATTTTTAAGGTATTTTTTGCAATATTTTATGAAAATTCCGATATATTTTTGCAAAATGCGGGAAATTTTGTTTTTTATTCTGTCAAAAAGGCTTAAAACCGCATCCAAACACCTGAAAACAAAGCCTGCCATCCGCACGGCAATTTTCATAAAATACCGTGATAATGCCAATCTGAAACCGAAAAAGCCCATAAAAATCGCAACGAAGATATAAAGCCTTATTTCACCGTAGGTGTATTTTAAGAAAAGCAAAAATGTAACAAGTGCAATAAACAGAAAATAACACAAATCCTGAAATGCAACCTTCAAATCGGAAAAGCGGCGCTTTTTTCTTACGGCGCGCAGTATATCGTAAAGAACACAATATCCCGCTCCGAACAAAAAGCAGGTAAAAAACGACACAACCTGCCATGAGTTTTCAAGCTCCCACATATCTATTTAAACATTCGGGAAATAAACCCGCCCTTTTTTGTGTCGGTTACATAAACAAAGGCAACTATCAGTCCGCTCAAATCAAGGTCACCTTTTTCGGTGCTGAAGGATTCTATTTTAAGGTCGGTCCCCCTGATGCTTAAATTGCCCATAACGGTAACGAGGTCTACCGCCTCGCCCGAATAGCTTTCTACCTCTTTTACCCCGGTAAGTACCGCGTGTTTTCGGTTTTCTATGATTATGTTGTGCTGTAAGGAATAGTCCTCGGACATAAAAACACCTCCTAACAATTTATATTAGGAAATGCTTTAATTATGCTAATCTACTATTACATAAAGGTCGGCGGCTTCTTCTTTTTTCACCGTTTCGGTAACTGCCGTAACCTTGATTTTTACATTTCTTGTTCCGAAATTTATCTCGATAATATCGTTTACCTTTACATCGTACGAGGCTCTCGCCGTTTTGCCGTTTACCGATACTCTGCCGCCGTCACACGCTTCATTTGCAACGGTGCGGCGTTTTATTATTCTCGCAACCTTAAGATACTTATCTAATCTCATATTTACCCCTTTAAATATCAAAGCCGCCCGTAAAGGACGGCTTTGAAAATTTGCTTTAATTACTTAATAGCGTCTTTGAATGCTTTACCTGCTTTGAAAGCGGGAGCTTTAGATGCAGCAATCTTGATGGGAGCCTTGGTGAGAGGATTGATACCGTCTCTTGCGCCTCTTTCGCGAACCTCAAAGGTACCGAAGCCAACGAGCTGGATTTTACCACCCTTTTTGAGTTCAGCCTCTACGGTGTCGATGAATGCGGTCAAAGCTTTTTCAGCATCCTTCTTTGCAATACCGGCTTTATCAGCCATTGCAGCGATTAATTCAGTTTTGTTCATTTTGAGTTACCTCCAAAAATTTATTTCAACGGGTAAACCCGATTGAATGGCACGTCCTATGAAAGCATATTTTCTATGCTCTCGTTTGATTTTTCGCGGCGGTCAAATTCCTTTATAAAACCGTCCGTTTCCCGGCCGAGCATTTCTTCACTGTCAATTTTAAGACCGAATGCAAGGCTCGCCAATGCAAAATAGATTTTACCGAGATTTGCGCTTACGCTTTTTGTATCTCCGGCATTTACGTTTTCCGAAATACTATTTGCAATATCAGTTATTTTCTTTGCGATTTCTTCATTTGAAGGAGCCTTAACTCCCGCCTTTTGCGCCCTTTTCACAACCTTGGTTGCTCTCATAAGCGCAGGATACGACATCGGCACGCTGTAAAGAGTATCTGCCGCGCTCGACTGGTTTTTCTCAACCTTTTTAATGGCATCCCAATTATTCAGCACCTCTTCGGTACCCGATACCTTCACATCTCCGAAAACGTGGGGATGGCGAAGTATCATCTTTTTGGATATGCCGTTAATTACATCGTCTATCGAAAAGCCGTCTTCCTCCTTGGCTATCTGCGAATGGAGAAGTATCTGCAAGAGAACGTCTCCGAGCTCCTCGCAAAGGTCGGTAGCATTATCACGGTCAATCGCATCGACCGCCTCGTAGGTTTCCTCGATAAATTCGTTTCTTATGGACTTATGGGTTTGCTGTGCATCCCACGGACAACCGCCCGGCGCCCTTAAAATACGGATTATCTCTACGAGCTCTTCAAA
>JAGHTJ010000048.1 GCA_018065375.1 Candidatus Equinaster intestinalis
GTGATATTGGCGACCAGAAAAGAGTTATGTCACCTGCCGAGGCTAATAAAATCGGCTCGGATTATATAGTGGTGGTCAGACTGATAAACGCCGCCGAAAACCCCGTAGCGGCATACGAGCGCTGTGTGGCCGAATTTGTAGATTAAGGAGAATAAAAATGGAGCTTAAAAAAATAATTGCTAAAGATTTGCTTAAAATTAAGGCGGTTTTCTTCCGCCCCGAGGAGCCCTTTACATGGGCAAGCGGAATTAAAAGCCCGGTTTACTGTGATAACCGTTTAACTTTAACCGCTCCCGAGGTTCGCACCGATGTTGAAAACGGTCTTGCAAGTATCATTAAAGAAAACTATCCCGATGTGCAGGTTCTAATGGGAACATCAACTGCGGGCATTGCTCACGCCGCAATAGTAGGCCATATTATGAATTTGCCGATGGGTTATGTCCGCTCGGGCGCTAAAGACCACGGCAGACAAAACCAAATTGAGGGCAAGCTCAAAAAGGGTCAGAAGGTCGTAGTTGTTGAAGACCTTATTTCTACCGGCGGAAGTGTTTTGGAGGTTGTAAATGTATTAAGGGAAGCAGGTGCCGAGGTTTTGGGCATTGCCTCTATTTTTACATACGGTATGCAAAAGGGTATTGATAGATTAAAAGAAGCAAATGTAAAGAATGTTTCGCTTACCGATTTCGATTGTATTGCAGAGGTTGCCGCAAGTGAGGGTTATATAAAACCCGAAGATGTTGCGCGCCTTATAAAGTTCAGAAATAACCCGTCAGATGAAAGCTGGATAAAATAATGAAAAGCGTTATTGATATTCTCGATTTAACCACCGAAGAAATAGATGACCTTATAAATATCGCCAAGGATATTATGGCACACCCCGAATATTTTAAAGAGCAGTGCAGGGGCAAAAAGATTGCCACACTCTTTTTTGAACCCTCTACAAGAACGAGGCTCAGCTTCGAGGCGGCTATGTATGAGCTGGGCGGAGATGTTTTGTCGGTTTCGGGTGCAAACTCCTCTGCGGCAAAGGGCGAAAGCGTTTACGATACAGCTAAAATAATGAGCTTTTATGCCGATATTATAGCTATGCGCCATTATAAAGAGGGAGCGGCTCTGCGCCTTGCGAGAAATGCGTCCGTTCCGGTAATAAACGCCGGAGACGGCGGACATTGCCACCCCACCCAAACCCTTGCCGATTTGTGTACGATAAGCCTTAAAAAGGGCGGTTTCGATAACCTTACGGTAGGTCTTTGCGGAGATTTGAAATACGGCAGAACGGTGCATTCCCTTATAAATGCCCTGTCGAGATATAAAAACATAAAATTCCTGCTTATTTCACCGAGCGAGCTTGCGCTTCCCGATTATGAAAAAGCGGTAATTGAGAAAAGCGGAATGCTTTATGAGCAAACCGATAATCTCGAAAATGCACTGCCCGAGCTGGACGTTCTTTATATGACCAGAATACAAAGGGAACGCTTTGACGATATAAGCGAGTACGAGCGCCTTAAGGACAGCTATGTTTTAAACGCCGAAAAAATGAAATCGGCAAAGAAAGACTGTATAGTTCTTCATCCGTTGCCCAGAGTAAACGAAATCAGCACCGATTTTGATAATGACCCCCGCGCCCTTTATTTTGAGCAGGCAAATAACGGAAAATATATGAGAATGGCGCTCATTTTAAAGCTTCTTTTCGGCAATATGCAGGAAAAAGAAATCGAATACATTAAGGATAAGGTATGCGATAATCCGCGCTGTATAACCTCTTGCGAGCAGGAGGTTGAGCAACTTTTCTTAATGAATGATGACGGTAAAACCTGCCGGTGCGCCTACTGTGAAAAGGAACAAAAAATTTGAATAAATTGCCATATAATATATTGACTTGAATGGCAAAGTTTGTTATAATGTAGACAAAGTTAATCTATCCTTTGCGACTGACGGAAATGTGTGGAGTACACCACGGAGAAACAAAGGACGAATTTAAAGGAATTATTCCTTTTGGCCGACCGTCTGGGCACACTTAAATCCATTTGGGGTTAAGTGCGCCCGGCTTGTTTTTTAGGCTGTTTCAGGAGGTATAGTTATGAAAAAAATCGGAATTGTAATGGGAAGCGATAGCGACCTGCCCATCATCGAAAAAGCGGTTGCGGTACTGCGTGAGCTTGAAATACCCTATGAGGTACACGTGTATTCCGCCCACAGAACACCCGAGCAGGCGAGGAATTTTGCGCTTACGGCGAGAGAGAATGGCTTCGGCGCAATCATAGCGGCGGCAGGAATGGCGGCGCACCTTGCGGGAGCGATAGCGGCAAATACCACTCTGCCAGTAATAGGAATACCCTGCAAATCATCAAATTTAGACGGCATTGACGCTCTGTTATCAACCGTACAGATGCCTTCCGGTATACCGGTAGCAACTGTTGCGATAAACGGAGGAGCCAATGCCGCTTTGCTTTGTGCGCAGATTCTTGCGGTTGAGGATAGCGCCCTTGCCGAGAAGCTGGCGGCAAAGAGAGCCAAGGATTCAGCCAAGGTTCTCGAAAAGGATAAAAAAATCAGCGAAAGTCTTTAATTAAAAATTTTATATAAAGGGAGAAATTATTATGGAAAACAAACTTGTTTACACCGGCAAAACCAAAAACGTATACGCACTCGATAACGGCAACTATCTGCTTAAATTCAAAGATGATTGCACCGGCAAGGACGGCGTTTTCGATCCCGGAGAAAATTCGGTAGGTCTCACCATTGAGGGCGTAGGCGATGTAAACCTTCGTATGTCTATATACTTTTTTGAAAAGGTAAATGCGGCTGGTATCAAAACCCATTATGTTTCTGCCGACCTTAACGATACTACTATGGAGGTTCTTCCCGCAAAGGTATTCGGTAAGGGCCTTGAGGTAATTTGCCGCCATAAAGCAGTTGGCAGTTTTTATCGCAGATACAGCGATTATATCGAAGAGGGTGCAGACCTTCCCGCTTATGTTGAAACCACCTTCAAAAACGATGAAAAGGGCGACCCGCTCGTAACTAAAGACGGTCTTATTGACCTCGGCGTTATGACTGCAAAGCAGTATGACGATATTAAGGAAATGACACAGAAAATCACCAAAATCGTTGCCGATGATTTAAAGGAAAAGGGACTTATTCTCTATGATATTAAATTTGAATTCGGCTATGATAAGGACGGCAACGTAATGCTTATAGACGAAATTGCATCAGGTAATATGCGCGTTTATAAAGACGGCGAGTATATCGACCCGATGACCCTCTCAAAACTTTTCTTTGCTTAATTAAAAAGATTTCACGAAAGCAGGTTTTATAATGGGAGGATTTTTCGGAGTTGTAGGCAGGGAGGATGTTTTATCGGATGTTTATTTCGGCACCGATTACCATTCTCACCTCGGCACCCGCTGCGGCGGACTTGCCGCCTACGATAGTGAGATAGGTCTGCAAAGGCAAATACACAGTATAGAAAATTCGCAGTTTCGTACCAAATTCAGCAATATTTTCGAGCAAATGCAGGGAACTGCGGCAATAGGCTGTATCAGCGATTACGACCCACAGCCCCTTCTTATCCGTTCTAAATTCGGAACCTATGCGCTCTGCATTATCGGAATAATCAATAATGCCGAGAAGCTCATAGATAAGTACCTCACCGTAAACGGAGGACATTTCGGAGCGATGACCGGCGGTCACGTAAACTCCACCGAAATAGTAGCGGCGCTCATAAATCAGAAAAACGATTTTATCGAGGGTATTAAATTCGCCCAGGAGCGTATTGAGGGAACGGCTTCAATGCTCATTTTAACCGAGCACGGAGAAATTATAGCCGTACGTGATAAGCTCGGCAGAATACCGATTGCGCTCGGCAAAAGGGAAGATGCTTATTGTGCCGCCTTTGAGGCGTTTGCATATCAAAAGCTCGGATTTGAGGATTTAAAAGAACTCGGTCCCGCCGAAATCGTAAAGCTTACCGCTGAAGGCGCAGAGGTTTTAAGCGAGCCGGGCGAGGAAATGCATATCTGCTCCTTCCTTTGGAGCTATTACGGCTTTCCAACCTCAAAATACGAGGGCGTAAGCGTTGAAACAATGCGATATAAAAACGGCAAAATTATGGCTCGGAATGATGCCGAAAAAGGTCTTGCACAGGAAATAGACTATGTAGGCGGAGTGCCCGATTCGGGAACACCCCACGCAATAGGCTATGCCAACGGAAGCGGAAAACCCTTCGCGCGTGCATTTATAAAATATACACCAACCTGGGCAAGAAGCTTTATGCCGGCAACACAAAAGGTTCGTAATAAGGTTGCAAAAATGAAGCTTATACCGGTTCACGAATTGATTCAGGATAAGAGCCTGCTTCTTGTAGACGATTCAATCGTTCGCGGAACACAGCTTCGCGAAACGGTGGAATTCCTTTATGACAGCGGAGCCAAAAATGTTCACGTGCGCTCGGCTTGTCCGCCGATTATGTACGGCTGTAAGTATCTGAACTTCTCGAGGGCTACAAGCGATATGGAGCTCATTGCCAGACGTACCATAATGAAGCTCGAAGGGGAAGACGGTTTTAAACATATCGAAGAATACAGTGACGGCAATACCGAGCGCGGCAGAAAACTGCGCGCGGCAATCTGCGAGGAGCTGCATTTGGCGTCCCTCGAATTTCAGTCCCTCGAGGGTGTTATCGAGGCGATAGGACTTCCTAAATGTAAGCTTTGTACCTACTGTTGGAACGGAAAGGAATAACTATGATAGAAAATTCAAAATCAGAAGCTTATGCCGCCGCGGGCGTTGATATAACTGCGGGCTATAAGGCAGTAGAACTGATGAAAAAGCATATTGCAAGAACTGTTACACCGGGGGTGTGTTCAGATGTCGGCGGCTTCGGCGGACTTTTCGAGCTCGATCTCACCGGAATAAATAAGCCGGTTTTGGTCAGCGGAACTGACGGTGTCGGAACCAAGCTCAAAATTGCTTTTCTCATGGATAAACACGATACTGTCGGTATCGACTGTGTTGCAATGTGCGTAAACGATATAATTTGTTGCGGCGCAAAACCGCTTTTCTTCCTCGATTATATTGCCTGCGGTAAAAATGTTCCCGAAAGGATATCCGATATAGTTAAGGGAGTAAGCGAGGGCTGTGTGCAG
This sequence comes from Candidatus Equinaster intestinalis, assembly GCA_018065375.1. The sequence goes on from JAGHTJ010000048.1 coordinate 5,148, forward strand.
TCGGGTGCGGCGCTTATCGGCGGCGAAACTGCCGAAATGCCGGGCTTTTATCCCGAAAATGAATACGATTTGGCGGGCTACAGCACCGGCGTAGTAGATAAAGAAAAAATAATAGATAATAAAAAAATGCAAAATGGCGATGTGATTATCGCTCTCGCTTCAAGTGGTGTTCATTCAAACGGTTTTTCGCTTGTACGCAAGGTTTTCGATATTGAAAACGCCGATATTAAAGCTCCCGTAGCAGAGCTTGGCGGAAAGAGCATCGGAGAAACCCTGCTTACACCTACCAAAATATATGTAAAACCCGTTTTGGCATTGCTCGAAGAGGTTAAAGTAAAGGGCATATCTCATATTACCGGCGGCGGTTTTTATGAGAATATACCGAGAAGCATTCCCGATGGTCTGGGCGCGAAAATCAACAAATCATCAATCCGCATTTTGCCGATATTTAATCTCATTGCCAAAATGGGAAACATCAGCGAAAGAGATATGTTTAACACCTTTAATATGGGTGTGGGTATGAGCATAATCGTTGCAAAAGAGGATGCCGAAAAATCACTCGAAATACTAAAGGCAAACGGCGAAGACGCCTATATTATCGGCGAAATAATCGAGAGCGACCAAAAGGTGATATTATGAGAAAAATAAATATCGCGGTTTTGGTTTCGGGCGGCGGCACAAATTTGCAGGCGCTTATTGATGCCCAAAATTCGGGAATTATCACCGATGGTGAAATAAAACTCGTTATTTCCAATAAAGAGGGTGCTTATGCTCTCGAAAGGGCAAAAAAGGCAGGCATAAAAACTGCAACGGTTCTCCGAAAGGACTCTGCAAACAGAGCCGATTTCGAAAACCGCATAATAGCCGAGCTCGAAAAAAATAATATAGAGCTTATCGTTCTTGCAGGCTTTTTGGCAATTATCAGCAAGGATTTTACGGATAAGTACGAAAAACGGATATTAAACGTTCACCCCTCCCTTATTCCGTCATTCTGCGGCGAGGGCTTTTACGGACTCCGTGTTCACGAAGCGGCACTTGAAAAGGGAGTTAAGGTAACAGGCGCTACGGTGCATTTTGTAAACGAAATACCCGATGGCGGCGAAATAATAATGCAAAAAGCGGTAGAAATAATGGATGGCGATACGCCTGAAATTTTACAAAAAAGGGTTATGGAGCAGGCGGAGTGGAAAATTTTGCCGGCGGCAACCCAAAAAGTATGTAAAGAAATGATTTCGAAAGGATGAAGAAAAATGGCAAAATTTGATTTGGCAAGCTTGCTTGCAAACAACACCTATCCCGGCAGAGGTATAGTAATCGGAAAATCGGCAGACGGTAAAAATGCAATGTTTGCTTATTTTATTATGGGCAGAAGCGAAAACAGCCGCAACCGTATATTCGAAAAGTTTGATGGCGGTATGCGTACCAAAGCTTACGATGAAAGCAAGGTTTCCGACCCCAGCCTTATAATCTACAATCCATATCTTAATTTCCCGAATATTGATATAATCACAAACGGCGACCAGACAAATACTATCTACGATTATATCGTAAAGGATAAAACCGATGCTTTCGCTTTCGAGCGTGCGCTGAATACACGTGAATTTGAGCCCGATGCTCCCAATTTCACACACCGTATTTCGGGCATCCTTTATACAATTTTGTAAGAAAAGTTTTCACCTATAAAATGTCAATTTTAAAGAGCGCAAATGGTACCGCCGAGGACGGTTGCAACCGTTTCACCTTCGATTATACCCCGGTAAACGGCATCGGCCATTTTGTTCATACATATATAACTGACGGCAACCCCATTCCGTCCTTTGAGGGTGAGCCCGAGCAGGTAGCTCTCCCTAATACGGCTGAAGAACTTGCCGATATTGTTTGGAATAATCTTAACGAAGCAAATAAGGTATCGCTTTTTGTAAGAAGCGTACCGCTTGACGGTGCAGAGCCCACCGAAATCATTATCAATAAGAATAAATAAGGAGAATTAAAAATGAAAGAATTTGAACTTAAATACGGTTGTAACCCCAATCAGAAGCCCTCTAAAATTTATATGCACGATGGCTCGGAGCTGCCGATTGAAATTTTAAACGGCAGACCCGGTTATATAAACTTTCTTGATGCTTTTAACTCCTGGCAGCTTGTAAAGGAGCTTAAAGAGGCGCTCGGTCTTCCGGCAGTTACCTCCTTTAAGCACGTAAGCCCCACATCAGCCGCTGTAGGTATAAAGCTTTCCGATAAGCTTAAAAAGGCCTGCTTCGTTGATGATATTGAGGGTCTTGACGATTCTCTGCTTGCCTGCGCTTATGCGAGGGCGAGAGGAACCGCCCGTATGTGTTCATTCGGTGACTGGGTAGCCCTTTCCGATACCTGCGATGTTACTACCGCTCTTATGATAAAAAGAGAGGTGTCGGACGGTATTATCGCTCCCGGTTATGAGCCCGAAGCACTCGAAATTCTCAAATCAAAAAGAAAAGGTAATTATAATATCGTAAAGATTGACCCGAATTTTGTACCTGCCGAACAAGAGCATAAGCAGGTTTACGGCATTACCTTCGAGCAGGGCAGAAACAACTTTAAAATCAATAAGGAGCTTCTTTCCGAAATCGTTACCGAGAATAAGGATATGCCCGAAAGCGCAATAAGAGACCTTATCGTATCTCTTATCACACTTAAATATACACAGTCAAACTCGGTATGCTTCGCTGTTGACGGTCAGGCTATCGGCGTAGGAGCAGGTCAGCAGTCAAGAATTCATTGTACCCGTCTTGCCGGCAGTAAGGCTGATACCTGGTTCTTGCGTCAGCACGATAAGGTATTAAACCTTCCCTTTAAGGATACCCTCGGCAGACCCGACCGCGATAATGTTATTGACGGTTATATAAATCAAAACGAAGAAGATGTTTGTGCAGACGGTAACTGGCAGAAATATTTCACAAAACAGCCCGAGCATTTCACGGCTGAAGAGCAGAGAGCATATCTCGATACTATTGACGGTGTAGCCCTCGGCTCCGATGCATTCTTCCCGTTTGGTGATAATATCGAAAGAGCAAAGAAAAGCGGCGTAAAATATATAGCCGAGCCCGGCGGCTCAATCCGTGACGACCAGGTAATCGAAACCTGCAATAAATACGGTATGGCTATGGCATTTACAAAAATGCGTCTTTTCCACCACTAATTTACAGTTACAAAAATAAGGGAGTTTTTCCGATGAAAGTATTAGTCGTAGGTTCCGGCGGCAGGGAACACGCAATTATCAAGAAAATTAAAGAAAATAAATCGGTTACCGAGATTTTCGCCCTTCCCGGCAACGGCGGTATGAAAGACGATGCAACACTTGTCGATATAGCCGCAAAGGATATAAACGCTATTGCCGATTTTGCCGAAAAAGAGAAAATTGATTATGCCGTGGTAGCACCTGACGACCCGCTTGTGCTCGGTTGTGTTGATGCGCTCGAAGGCAGGGGTATAAACTGCTTCGGTCCCCGTGCCAATGCCGCAATTATCGAGGGCAGTAAGGTATTTTCGAAAAATCTTATGAAGAAATACGGTATTCCAACTGCCTTATATGAAACCTTCAGCGATATGGATAAGGCGCTCGAATATCTTGAAACAGCCCCCATTCCCACCGTTATTAAGGCGGACGGTTTGGCGCTCGGCAAGGGCGTTATCATCGCAAATACAAGGGAAGAAGCGAGAGATGCCGTTAAATCCATGATGCTCGATAAGGCATTCGGAAAGAGCGGAGAAAATATAGTAATCGAGGAGTTTTTAACCGGACCCGAGGTTTCGGTTCTCTCCTTTACTGACGGTAAAACCGTAGTTCCGATGGTATCTTCAATGGACCATAAAAGGGCGGGGGATAACGATACCGGGCTCAATACCGGCGGTATGGGTACGGTAGCGCCAAACCCCTATTACACCGAAAAAATTGCAAACGAGTGTATGGAAAAAATATTCCTGCCTACGATAAATGCTATGAATAAAGAGGGCAGAACCTTTAAGGGTTGTCTCTATTTCGGACTTATGCTCACCGAAAACGGTCCTAAAGTAATAGAGTATAACTGCCGTTTCGGAGACCCCGAAACACAGGTTGTACTGCCGTTACTCGAGAGCGATTTGCTTACCGTTATGCAGGCGGTTACCGATGAAAAGCTCGAAAACTGCGAGGTTAAATTCAGCGATAAAAATGCCTGCTGTGTAATTATGGCGTCAAAGGGTTATCCCGTTTCTTACG
>JAGHTJ010000080.1 GCA_018065375.1 Candidatus Equinaster intestinalis
GGTCGGGGCTGATAAGTGACTATTACAAGCCCCGCTGGGAGCATTGGATAAACGAGCGGATAAAGGAGCTGAAAGGCGAAAAATCAGAAGAAAAAACCGACTGGTTTATTTCCGAATGGGCTTGGGTAAGAGGCAAAAAAGACTACCCCGATACACCGACTGCTGCAGATTTATCGGCGCTCGGAGAAAAAATAATCGAGCTATAAGAAAAGAGGTATAGGTTATGTTAAAAACAGTGGCGGCAAGCTCGCTCCAAAGGATTTTCCCGAACGAATGCCCTAAAGAAATCAAAAAAATCGAGGGGCTTAAAAACGAGCCCGTTTCCTTTCAGATAGCCTTTCGCTATGAGGAAAACAAAACAACCCGAATATTTATTGATGCGGTGTCTGACCTACCGATTTCCTGCTACAACATAGGTTTTGTGCCGGTAGCCCATGTTGGCGGGCACACTCCAAAAAAATCGCACGGAGCGGACTTATACCCCGATATACTCTACCCTGTTTCGGCAAAATCGAAGCCAAACGAGCGCAACCCGCTTTTTGCCTGCGGTGACTCTTGGTATTCCCTTTTTATCACGGTTAACGAAAGCGGCAAAATGCTAAAGCCGGGGAAACATACCGTAACCGTTACTTTTTACGAGGACGATTTTACCAAAAAGCTTTCGGTTTGTAAAACCGAGGTTAATATAATTGATGCCGCACTGCCTAAACAGTCACTTATCTACACAAATTGGTTGCATTGCGACTGCATTGCGGATTACTACGGCATAGAAGTATATTCCGAAAGATTTTTCAGCATACTCGGGTCATTTGTATCCGCCGCGGCAAAAAACGGAATGAATATGGTTTTACTGCCTGCATTTACTCCGCCCCTCGATACACCTGTGGGCAAAACGCGCAAAAATGTTCAACTTGTAAAAATCACTGAAATCGGCGAAAAATACGAGTTCGATTTTTCGCTTATGAAGCGGTTTATTGGGGTTTGCAAAAAGGCAGGCATAAATAAATTTGAACACGCGCATTTATTCTCACAATGGGGTGCCAAAGCCACGCCTGCGATTTATGCGGCGGTTGGCGGCAAAGAGAAACGCATTTTCGGTTGGGACACAAAGGCAACATCAAAAAAATACAAATCGTTTTTAGAGCAATATATCCCGGCTTTGAAAGAATTTTTAAGGCAAGAAAAACTCGAAAAAAATATACTTTTCCATATTTCGGATGAGCCCGAAAAACGCAACGAAGAAACCTTTGCGGCGGCGGTAAAAATTGCCGAAAAGTTACTCGATGGCTTTGCTGTAGGCGATGCGGTTTCGGAATACCGTTTTTACGAAAACGGGCTTATAAAGCTGCCGATAGCCGCGCTCGAAAAAGCAGATGAGTTTTACGGCCGATGCGATAATTTCTGGCTTTACTATACGGGGCTCCAAAAGGGCAGCAACCGATTATTTGCCTGCTCGCCCGAGCAAAACCGCTCGATAGGCTTTGTGCTTTACCGCTACGGTGCAAAGGGCTTTTTGCATTGGGGCTTAAACTATTATTACGATGTTTTAAGCTCGCGGTTATTTAATCCTTTTGCCGAAACCACAGGGCATGTAGGCAGCGCGGGGACATCCTACTGCGTTTACCCCTCGCTTTACGGCACGGCTTTGCAGTCTGTAAGGCAAAAGGTTTTTTACGAGGGCTTACTTGATATGAGGGCTCTTGAGCTTTTGGAAAAATATGCAGGCAAAAAGGTCTGCCTTACCTTACTTAAAAAGCATTTCGGCGAAGTCGGAACCGAAAGCTATGCCGAAACTCCCGAGCAAATGTTAAGCTTCAGGCAAGACCTCAACAAGCAAATAAGCAAGTATCTGAAAGCGGCGCAAAGGTGAAAATTATGTTCGAAATCTATTTACAAAAAGCTGAAGAAATTGTAAGCAAAATGACCTTAAAGGAAAAAATAGGTCAGTTAAATCAAATTACTGTTGATTCGTGTAAAAATGATGCGGAACAACTTTACACTATGATAAGAAACGGTGAAGTAGGCTCTATGATACTTGCTTCTTCCGCTACTGCCGGTAATGATGCACAAGGTCTCGTGAATATAGATTTTTATAAGAAGCTTCAAAAAATTGCAGTAGAGGAAAGCCGTCTTCATATCCCTATGATTTTCGGCAGAGATGTTATCCACGGTCACAAAACGGTGTTCCCCTTACCACTCGCGAGTGCCGCCGCATTTAATGGTGAGCTTATCGAAAAATGCTACAGAGATATAGCCGCAGAAGCCGCGGCAGACGGTATACATTGGACATTCTCACCTATGCTTGATGTCTGCCATGACCCACGCTGGGGCAGAATTGTTGAGGGCCCCGGAGAAGACCCTTTTGTAGGCACACAAATGGCGAAAGCCTGCATAAAAGGTTTTCAGGGCCAAAACTTGGCGGACAAAACGAGCATTATTGCCTGCGCCAAGCATTATATAGGCTATGGTGCGAGCGAAGGCGGAAAAGATTATTTTCGCACCGAAATATCCGATGCCACACTAAATAATTATATTTTGCCGCCCTTCCGCGCCGCCGTAGAGGCAGGGGTTGGAACCGTTATGTCGTCCTTTAACGATATAAACGGCATACCCGTAACGGGCAGTAAAAAATACCTTACCGAAATTTTGCGGAACAGACTCGGATTCAGCGGTTTTGTTGTTTCTGATTGGTGCGCGGTAGAACAGCTTGAACATGCAGGTTTCAGCGCAAGCCGAAAAGAAAGTACCGAAAAAGCCCTAAACGCAGGGCTCGATATGGATATGGTTGACCTTTGCTTTGCACAAAATCTCGAAGATTTAGTTGAAAACGAAAAGGTATCGGTTGAGGCGATAAATACCGCCGCGAAAAGAATAATTTGCATAAAGCTGGCGGCAGGACTTTTTGAGCGTCCCTATGCCGAAGTCGTGACCTACGACAAGGCGCAACATTCAGCCGATGCCAAAGAATTAGCCGCCGAATCTATGGTTTTACTTAAAAATTGCGGCATATTGCCGCTGAACAAAAATGCAAAAATAATCGCGGCAGGTCCGTTTTTATACGAGCGCCGCTCCTTGCTCGGCACCTGGACTCTGGACGGCTGCGCCGAAGCTACACCGAACTTTTATGAGGCGCTTAAAAACACCCTCGGCAATCGCCTTTTGTGTGCTGAAGAATCTGACGATTTATCCGTTTTCAGCGGTGATACGGTTATTTTGGCACTCGGCGAAAATTATCTTTTAACGGGTGAAAACCGCTCGGTATCCGATATTTCGGTACCGAGTGAACAGCGCGAGCTCATAGAAAAAGCGCATAGTTCGGGCAAAAAGGTTATAGGAGTTTTCTTCTGCGGCAGACCCAGAGCTTTGGGGGATGTTGAAGAAAAGCTCGATGCAATACTTTATGCCTGGCATTCGGGCAGCGAAACCGCCGCAGCCGCCTCGGACATACTTTTCGGTGATATTATTCCAAGCGGCAAAACACCCGTAACTTTCCCGCGAAAAGCCACACATATTCCGCTATACTACAACATTACCTCGAGCGGCCGCGCCGTTAACGGTTACTACGGCGAGCGCCCCGAAGCAAATTATACCGACAGTATGGCCTCTCCCCTCTACCCCTTTGGTTACGGGCTTTCGTATACCGAATTTGAATACTCAAATTTAAGAATCGATAAGGAAAAAATGCCGCTTGAATCATTAAGAAACGGCGACACATTTACAGTTACGGTAAGCCTTAAAAACGCAGGAAAATATGACGCAAAAGAAACGGTACAGCTATATATCCGCGATAAAGTTGCCTCGCTTTTGCGCCCCTTAAGGGAGCTTAAAGGCTACAAGAAGGTATTCCTGAAAAAGGGAGAGACCGCCGAAATATCTTTTGCGCTTTCTTATAAAGATTTAGGCTTTTACACCGAAAACGGCGAATACACAGTAGAAAAAGGCGAATTTGAAATTTATGTAGGCGAAAATTGTTTAACCAAAAACAAAATCAAAGTTTGGGTAGAATAATTTATCACAAAGGTGTTCTGCCTTATATTTATTGATAATTTTCGGGGTTTATGCTATACTCAAAAGTGAGGTAGGGAAAATGGCGGAAGAAAAAATAAGTCCCAAAGGTGCGGCAGCGGCTATTGCAGGACTGCTTGCGGCTATCGGCATAACGGTTGTTATGAGCTATACCAAAACGGGACACATAGATTCCCGACCTGCGGCAGTTTTTATATGCACTTTTTTGTTTCTTGCGGCGTGTGTGGGAATTATGGCGGCGGCGCTCAGGCGCTCAATGAAAAAAACGCTTTATTCCTACAAAAACATAATGCTTGCAAGCGGAATCGTTTTCGCTTTTACATTTGCGGCGGTAACGGTTTCGTTCATTGTGTCGGTTTTCGGCAAAAAAAATGTATCGGTTAAGGACACCTTTGCGGTGCTGCTCGAGTTCCCGAAAACCTTTTCGTTTTATGCGCTGTTTTTGATTGCGGTGCTCTGCTTAATGCTCGCCGTAAGCAATATTTCGCTTATGCGGCACGAGGGCTACCGCCCGAGAAACGCTTTGAGCCTTGCTCTCGCCATCTTTTACATAGGCGGCGCGGCGGCGGTTTATTTCATAGTTGACTTTGTTCACGATAAGCTTATTTCCGCATATTCGGAAACCGAAAGCGCTCTGTTTGTAAGCATAAATACGGCGCTGCCGCTGTTCCTTTTTATAATGGTATGCTATTTTGAGTGCGTGCTTATAGGAACGGCGTTTATGGGCTACAAGGCGGCGCGGCAGGTGCCGGCATACGATAAAGATTTTATAATAATTCTCGGCTGCTCTGTGGCTAAGGACGGCGGACTGCTGCCGCTGCTCAAAGGCCGAGTTAACCGCGCGATGCGCTACGCCTGGGAGCAGGAAATTGCAAGCGGAAAGCCGGTAAAATATCTCCCCTCGGGCGGAAAGGGCTCGGACGAAAAGCTGAGCGAAGCCTCCGCAATGGAGCTTTATCTGCTCTCAAAGGGTGCGGAGGATTACGAGGTTATACCCGAAAAAAATTCCACCACCACAAAGGAAAATATGGTTTTTTCAAAGCAGATTATCGATAGCATTAACCCCGATGCCAAGGTGGCGTTTGCCACAACCAACTACCACATGCTCCGCAGCGGCATTCTGGCACAGCGCGCCGGCATTGATGCCGAGGGTATCGCAGGCGACACCAAGTGGTATTTCTGGCCCAACGGTTTTATAAGGGAGTTTTTTGCCCTGCTTTTAATGAATGTTAAGGCGCATATAAATGTTGCGATAGCCGCCGCCCTATTCAGCATAGCTGTGGGTATAGTGAACGCTTTTGTGATTATGTAAACCGTTTTTTC
>JAGHTJ010000130.1 GCA_018065375.1 Candidatus Equinaster intestinalis
GTTATATGCTGCATTTGTACTTATAACATGGCTTTCTAAAGTAATAATTGAAAATATAACAATTATGATTTTCGGCAGCCCTAAAATGAGTTATTATTTAGTAAAATACACCTCACCAACAATAATCGCTTGCGCAATATTTTTGTTTTTGTTTTTTGAAAATTTAAAATGCGGGAAAACTATGATAAAATTCATATCATTCTTTGCGCCGATTTCATTTGGAGTTTATTTAATTCACGCCGAACCGTTATTAGTAGACAATTTTCTTACAGGAAAATTCGTTTTCCTTGCAAATTTAAATCCGATTGTAATGATGTTGGCGCTTATCGGGCTTGGATTGGCTATTTGGCTTATTTGCTCGCTTATAGATAAATTGAGACTTGAACTTTTTAAATTACTTAAAATAAAAGAATTATCCGTAAAAACAGAAAATCTTATAGGAAAAATTTTGAGAAAAATTTATGAGTATGCTAAAGCATTGGTTGTGCGAAACAATCAAAAAGCATAAAATATATTATTTCGGTGATGAAAATGATACCAAAGCTTTATATAGTAATTCCCTGCTACAATGAGGAGGCGGTTTTGCCGATTACCTCAAGGCTGTTTCTTGATGAGCTTGAAAAGCTCACACAATACGGCAAGGTTGGGGAAGAGAGCCGCATTTTGTTTGTTGATGACGGCAGCAAAGATAACACATGGCAGATAATAACCGATTTGGCGAAAGAGGATAAAAGATTTTGCGGAATCAGGCAGAGCCGCAATCGCGGTCACCAAAACGCCCTTGTTGCGGGACTTTTCGAGGCAAAGGACAAGGCGGATATTGTTATAACTGCCGATTGTGACGGTCAGGACGACATAACTGCTATGGAAAAGATGGTGGACGAATATCTTGACGGCGCCGAAATCGTTTACGGTGTGCGCAAAAGCCGCAAAAACGATAGTACCTTTAAGCGCGGCACGGCACAGGGATATTATAAAATTTTAAAATCCTTCGGTGTGGAGGTTGTTTACAATCACGCCGATTACAGGCTGACGAGTGCCAAGGTTTTGCAGGCGTTTTCGCAGTTTAATGAAGTGAATTTGTACCTGCGCGGAATGTTTCCGCTGGTTGGGTTTAAAAGCACGGTTGTTGAGTACGACCGCACCGAGCGAATGGCAGGCAAAACCCATTATTCGTTTGGAAAAATGCTCGGTCTCGCGATTGACGGTATAACTTCGTTGAGCATTCGCCCGATAAGGCTTATAACCGCGGCAGGACTTATTTCGGCGGCATTGAGCCTGATAGGCATTATTTGGTCGGTTGTGGCGAGGATAATAGGAGTTACGGTTTCGGGCTGGGCGAGTATGGTTTGCTTTATTTGCTTCTTCGGCGGACTTATACTCTTGAGTCTCGGAATTATCGGAGAATATATCGGAAAAATCTATATGGAAGTAAAACACCGCCCACGCTTTATAATAAGCGATAGGACGGAGGAAGAAAAATAAACGCATATTGATATTTGTAAGGGGACGGTGTTAAATCGTCCCTTTATTTGTGCCGGATAATGCTAAAACCGAGCTTAATAATCCGCAAAAGGCGGGAGTTATGCGGAAAAGCATACTAAAGTTGCATTACAGATAAAAAATCGAGCATTTTGGATAAAGTTTATTTGTTGAAACTGCTCATACTGTGTGTTAAAATTTATTTACAGAGAAAATTTCTGTTTTGGAGGAAAGGCGGAATAAAATGACACACGCAACTTTGGGAAGAAAATTCGACAGCGGCAAAATAGCCGCCATCGAGTGTATAAAAAACGCACCCCTTAAAGGCATACAAATAAAAGACGAATGTTTTTTACTGCTCGTGGTTGTGGAGGGAGAAATAAAATTTTCTTCCCACGCTAAAAACTATTCGGCAGTAGGCCCCTGCTTCGTCTGCTTTGATGAGACCGAAAATCCCCGGTTTACCGCATATAAAAACGCGCAGACCTATGCAATTTATTTTCACCCGAAATTTTTGAATGTTAATATGTCTTTTGAACTTTTGCGCTCCGAAAAGTACGGCGAAATAGCGCAAAATCACGATATGTTTATGCTTCGCCCCTTTCTTGAGGAAAAGCGGATAATTCCGGTATCTAAAAACTATACCGAGGCAATACAGCGCGCTTGTGACCACATTATTGAAGAGCTTGCGCTTCAAAAAGACTGGTATTGGTCCTGCCGCAGTCGTTCATATTTTATGGAAATCATAATGATTTTGGAGCGACTTTACGGAATGTACGAAACCGGCGAAATTTTTGCCATACAGAGCGGCAATGTTGCCAAGCAGGTTATTATGTATATCGAAAGCCATTATTCCGAGGATATAACCCTTAAGGAAATCGGAAAGCGATTTTGCATAAGCCACACGGCGCTGACGCGTGATATGAGGGAGGAAACCGGTAAGACGGTCACGGAGTACCTTTTCAGCTACAGAATTTCGGCGGCGCGCAAGCTGCTGGAATTTACAAACATTCCGATTAAAGAGGCGGCAACACGCTGCGGATTTAAGACCGTGCCGCATTTCAGCCGTGTTTTTAAGGCGCATACCGGAATGTCGCCGGCAAAATTTCGAAGCGAAGCGGTAGAAAAGCGGAAAAATGAAATGTCGGCAAAATAAAGAAGCAGAAGACCGACGAGCCCGAAAACGGTTGTATTCGGCAGAGAAAATTTAAGCGGCATAAATAAGACCGGAAAGGGAGGGAAGTGTCCTCCCTTTTTTATTTGATGAAATTTTATGTTTTACGGGCGGCGGCACGGAGCACGGCTCCGTGCGAAGCGTGTTTCGCAAAGGCAAAACACGCTGTATCAAGGCTTCGCCTTGTTGCCGCCCGCCGTAAATATGATAACCTTTTGCGGCTACAGTGCAAATTGTATTTTGCGTTGTAGGGGCGATCATTGATCGCCCCTACAACGGAATCCCACCACCGCAGGCGGTCCCCCTCCCTTTGGCAAGGGAGGCAAGGCGGCAGGATAAATTCATCGCATAATGCGGGACGTCGAGGCGCCGTCCCCTACGATTTATAAATGTTGCGAAGCAACACCTAACCGCTGAAAACTGAACTCTGAAAACTCTTCACTTTTTCCGTTTTCTATTTACATTTCGGTTTGTTTGTGCTAAAATGATTTCAAAGTTTTTATAAAGGTGGAAAAAGTATGAAAGCAATAATTACGGTTGTCGGCAAGGACTGTGTCGGCATACTTGCGGGGGTTTCCGCGAAGTGTGCGGAGTACGGTATCAACATTATCGAGGTTACCCAATCGGTACTCGAGGATACATTCTGTATGATAATGATGTGCGATATTCGTGAGATGTCGGTAAAGTTCGGCGATTTTGCAGATATTATGGAAAACTACGGCAAAGAGAAGGGTCTTTGCATTCATGCGATGCATGAGGACCTTTTTAACTCGATGCACAGAATATGAGGTAAAAAATGTTAGAAACCAAGGATATACTTGAAACTATAACTATGATACAGGACGAAAACCTCGATATACGTACCGTTACAATGGGTATTTCGCTTCTTGACTGTATTGATAGTGATATTGATGTGGCTTGTAAGAAGGTCTACGATAAAATCGTAAGCCGCGCGCAAAACCTTGTGCCCGTTTGCCAGGGAATTGAGAAGGAATACGGCATTCCGATTATAAATAAGCGTATTTCGGTAACACCTATTTCGATAATCTGCGGTGCTTGTGCCGATAAAAACCCGGTAAAGTTCGCCGTAACCCTCGAAAAGGCGGCAAGAACCGTTGGCGTAAACTTTATCGGCGGTTATTCTGCGCTTGTTCAAAAGGGCTTTACGGTAGGGGATACTGCGCTTATTGAGAGCATTCCCGAGGCGTTGGCTTCTACCGAGCATATCTGTTCATCGGTAAATATCGGTTCCACCAAGGCGGGAATAAATATGGATGCCGTTGCAAAAATGGGTCATATAATTAAGAAAACCGCAGAGCTCACCCAAAATGAGCAATGTATAGGCGCGGCGAAGCTGGTAGTTTTTTGCAACGCTCCCGAGGATAACCCCTTTATGGCGGGCGCTTTCCACGGTGTAGGTGAAGCGGATTGTGTTATAAACGTAGGCGTTTCGGGTCCCGGAGTTGTAAGGGCGGCTTTGGCGAAGTCCAAGGACCTTGATTTAACCGGAGTTGCCGAGCTTATAAAAAGAACCGCATTTAAAATTACACGTATGGGTCAGCTGGTGGCATCAATTGCCGCAAGCAGACTCGGTGTGCCCTTTGGCATAGTTGATTTGTCCCTTGCTCCCACACCGGCGGTAGGGGATTCGGTAGCTCATATACTTGAAGAAATCGGTCTTCAGCAGTGCGGCTGTTGCGGAACAACGGCGGCTCTTGCGATGCTTAACGATGCTGTTAAAAAGGGCGGAGTTATGGCTTCTTCCCGCGTTGGAGGACTTTCGGGCGCCTTTATCCCGGTAACCGAGGACGCAGGTATGATTGATGCCGCAAGAAGCGGTTGCCTTACAATCGAAAAGTTAGAAGCGATGACGGCGGTTTGCTCGGTAGGCCTCGATATGATAAATATTCCGGGAGACACACCTGCCGAGGTTATTTCGGCAATAATTGCCGATGAAGCGGCGATAGGTATGATAAACTCGAAAACCACGGCGGTAAGGGTAATCCCCGCGATAGGTAAGAGCGTGGGCGAGGAGCTTTCTTCCGGCGGACTGCTCGGAAGTGGTCCGGTAATGAAGGTAAACACCGGCTCTCCGCTTAAAATGATTTCGCGCGGCGGTCAGATACCGGCACCCATACAGAGCCTTAAAAACTAAAGGTATGAAAAAATATCTTAAAACCCTCGAAAGAATAGGAATAAGCTTTTTACTTACGATGATTTTGGGATTTCTGGTAACGCTTGTTCTGGATATACCGGTAAAGCTGATTGTAAAAGGCGATGCGAATATATCGAGTTTTATTACAAGCACGGTCGCAACATTGGCGATAATGATATTCATTTTCCTTAATGACGGTTATCAGCACAAAATTTATGAGCCGAAAAAAATTACGGTTTCGCTCTTAATAATTCTTGTTGTAATGGAAGCTTTTATAGGTACGGTAAAGGTATCAAGCTTTATGACGGGGCCTACAATCTGGCTTACCAACTATATTTATCATACCGATTTCCAAACGCAGGATATTTCAACCTATCTTTCAAATATGCTTTTGTTTGCGGCGGCATTTGTTTTTGTCTATTCGCCGATAATTTATATTTTCGAACATATCGGGGTAAAAAACCGAAAGCAGGCAACCGCCGATTTTTTGAAGGAACAAAAAGAACACCCGCAAATAGATGTGAAACATTAAAGTAAAAGGAATATAAAAAGGGGAGGCTTCGCCGCGTGGCGAAGCCTCCATTGTGATTTTTGCCTATTTACATTTATTTAACCGTTAAGGGTATTGTACTTAAGCCCTTTGCGGTTCGGTAGGAGTTTAAGCCCGGGCCTACTATCTTCATGGTTCTTGCGTAGGACTCTTTGGCATCTGCCATTCGGGTAACACCCAAGCTGTCCCAATCGGCAACGGTCGGGTCGAGGGGTACTATTCTGTAAATGGTTTTGCCGTTTGCTGTAAAATAGTTTACCCAGGTCGGCAGGATATTTACATTGCTTGTCCGAACACTGCCGTCCTCATATTTTTTGATTTCGAGCTCGAAAATCAAACCGTCCTCTGTGTAGCCCTGCTTGGCAATCGAAACGTCCATTGCTTCGCGGCGCTGATTCGAAAGGGAGTTGCCCATCGAATAGATACATACCGTTTCGTGGCCGTTCGCGCTCTTAAGGGTTTCGAAGGGCTCAACCACGTGGGGGTGACCGCCGATTATGGCGTCCCAACCCATATCGCAGAGCTTTTGAGCAATCTTTTTCTGCTTCGAGTTGGCGTCAAGCTGATACTCGTCTCCCCAGTGCATATAAATTACGCTGTATTCGGCGCCCTGACTTTTCATATCATCGAGGGCATTTTTTGCATCGGCGTAAAACTCGTCGAGGTTGTTATAATCAAAGCTTGCTACAAGATTTTCGGTGCCCTGCTTCATAATGTTACCGTTAAGCGCCTTTTTACCGGCGGACGGAGTAGTACAATAGGTATAGCAGGCGGTGGCAATTTTTATGCCGTTTACATCGCGAACCGAGTAGAGCTTTTCGCTTTCCTTATCGCTTGTTCCGATATAGCTGATACCCTTTTCACGCAGAACCCTTACGGTATTGAGAAAACCCTCCGCACCGTTATCGTATGAGTGGTTGTTGGCGGTAAGAAGCAGGTCTACACCCGCATTTTTAACTGCGTCTGCAATGGTGGGCGGTGCATTGAAAAGGGGATAACCGCTGTAATTTTTGCCGCCCGCGAAGTTAACCTCGAGGTTGGCTACCGAAAGATCATACTTCGAATAATAGGGCTTTACATATTCGTAATCATCGGTAAAATCATAGGTATCACCCTGCTTTGCGGCAACGAAAACCGATTCGTGAATTATAATATCCCCCGTGGAGCCTATTGTGGCGGTGGCAATCGAACCGTCAGTATCCTTTTTGGAGCTTTCGCCCGACAAAGTTGCCGAGCTTGTATCATTTGGCGTATTTTCCTGCGGAGAATCGTCCGAGCAGGATTTTACGGCGAAAATAACCCCCGCAATAACCGCCAAAACGATAATTACAACTAAAATTCGGCGGAAAACATACTTGCCGCCCGATTTCTTTTTATAGCGTGCCATTAAAACAGTCCTTTACTTTTTTCTTTACTGATATTATACAGAGTTTTTGCCGAAAAGTAAAGGGGCATAAAAACGGCTATTCGCCCTTATATTTTCTTCTTGTTGCCGCGCCGCCGCGAATGTGTCGCTCGCTCTTATTCTTTTCGAGCACCTTTTTAACCTCCTTATAAAGCTGTGGCTCAATACGTTTGAGCTTCTCGGTTACGTCCTTATGTACCGTAGATTTGCTGATGTGAAACTCTTTGCCGGCGGCGCGCACGGTAGCCCCGGTTTTTACTATGTATTCGCCTAAAATTTCAGCTCTGTCCCTTGTATCCAAAAACATATAATCAACTCCGAACTTAACTACTGAAATATATGTCTTGTTCACAAAAAATATTACTCTGAAACAACCTTATTGTAATTTTCGATATGCTATGTTATACTTTAAAAAAAGGAGGAATTTATTATGAAAAACTTTCGTTTTTTATCTGCTGTTTTATCTTTGCTTTTACTTTTTACCCTTTTTGCGGGCTGTAGTAAACAAGCAGACGGCTGTTATGAATTTTCCATGGGCAAAGGTCTGCCGACATGGGAATTTAACGAGCCCCGTCAGAAAGTACTTCCCGACAGTAATTCCGATAAAAATTTAATTGCAATTTATAAAACTGATTCAACACACGCCGATGTTTATGTTTATGAATATGAAAAAGAAGGTATCACCCCCGAGAGCATGGCAAAATCCGAAGCTGAAAATCTCGGATTAAGGGTTACTGCTATAAAGGATAAGGGCGCGGATGCGCAGACTTACATAAGCTTTGAAAAAACGGATGATAAGTCCTACATAAATCAGGTTTATTTTTACGAAGGCACCGAAAAAATCGTTAAAATCTGCGTTAAATATAAAACCGACACACTTAAACTTGCCGATACAGATTATACCTTCTGCCTGCCCTCCGGATACACTGCCGAAGTAAAAACCGATGATGTTTTCGATTATTACTGCGAATATACAACAAAAAGTGCATATCTGCCGCCTATTATAATCAGAAAGTTTGCGAAAGACTATTTTTCGAGCGAAACATACGATTTAAGCAAGGTTACGGGTATCACCGAAGAGGAATATGATGCTTTGGCAAAAGACGGCTGGACGCTGGAAGAAGAACTCGAATACTACAAAAAGACCCACGAACTTGACCGCGGCGAAATAATAAACCGCGGCGACAAGCGTGTAACATTTATCGGATTTTTTGATGGCGATATGCAAAAAGCCCGTGCTATAATCGACTGCGGAAACGATTTTATTGAAATCTGCGTTGAACAAAAGAAGGATGAATTTAAGCATATAACATCTGCCCTTATTGATTCGATAGTTGTCCCCGAAAGCAAAGAGGCCCTTGCAGGCGGCTGACTGGAATCCGAAAGCAAGGAAATAACCCCCGAACTCAAAAAGATTTTCTTTGCCGCCGAGCCCGACCTTTCTGTCGGCGGATATACCCCGAAGGAATTTCTCGGTACACAGGTGGTTGCGGGCATAAATTATAAATTTTTATGCGATAAAAAATCTAACGAACCCGATGGTAAAACAAGTGAAGTTATCGTGGTAATTTATAAAGATTTATCGGGTAACTGCACGGTTAAGAGCGCTCATTTTTTGAATAAATAAAAGAGGTAACCTTTAATATGAAAAAATGTCCGAAATGCGGATGCAAAACCAATTCAAAAAGCGAATGTCCTATCTGCTATAATACTTTAACCTATGAGCCGATAATTCTGGACGATGATGATGAAAAACTTGTTTTCAGCAAGTATCTCCTGCTTTTCTTTCTTAAAAAATACTGTTTCTGGCTTGTCTGCGCGATAGTCTGCCTTGTGCGTTTTATTATGGCGGACGAAATTCTTTGGCAATACGGCGCTTTAATTATTGTCCTTCTTGTTTGTTCCCTTATTCTTTCGGCTTTCTCTTCTTGGGAAAGCCGAAATATCGAAAACAAAGATTTTATATCTCATCAGTTTTTGACTCCGCAGAACGCTTTATTCAGAAACGATTTTTTTAAATACATTGTAGGCGGCGCGGCAGTATTTTTCAGTTTTATCGTTTTGTAAAATTTATCGAGCGATATATAATTGAGGTGACTATGAAATAATGTCCTGTCTGCCAAACCGATTTGGTCAGCATACCCGATTCTGAAGCGGGAGGGAAATTTCCGTTGATTTAATTTCGTATTAAAACCCGATAGGCGCTTTTATTTCCGCTTTCCTTTTCGGGCAAATATCGCAGAAATCATCGCTTTGCAAAACGAAATCGTTATCTAAAACTTTTTCTTCTTCGCCGTAAACCCTGGCGGCATAGGAAAGAACGGCGTTTTCGATAATGTTTCGGCAGAAACGTCCGTTTCCGTTTTCGGGGTCGGCAGAAGCTGTTTTACATATTACCGAAATTTTATCTTTTGCCTCGCGGCTTATCGAAAATCCCCGATTTTGGGCATCAAGCTCGGAAATCAGAAGCATTTCCTCGGGAGAATAATCGGCAAAATCAATTTTAAAGGGAACGCGGGATTTAAGACCCGGGTTTCGAGAGAAAAATTCTTCCATCGGTTTCGGATAACCGGCAAATACTACCACCGTGTCTTCACGGTGGTTTTCCATTTCCTGCACGATGGTATCAATAGCCTCGTCACCGAAGCTGTTTTCATAAGCGTCGACCAGCGAATAGGCTTCATCAATAAAAAGCAGACCGCCCGCCGCATTTTTAAAAACCTGCTTTACAAGGTCTGCCGTATGGCCAACGTATTTACCAACCAAATCTGCTCTTCCTACCTCGAGCGCCTTCGGGTTTTTTAATATCCCCGCTTCGTACATAATTCTTGAAAGAATTCGGGCTACCGTTGTTTTGGCGGTTCCGGGGTTTCCGGTGAAGACCATATTCAGGGTTACTGCCTGATTTTTAATACCCTTTTCTGCCATATCCTTCTGCATTCTTGCGAGGGATAATATACGTTTGACCTGGAATTTTACCTGGTTTAAACCGATTAACTCGTCTAACATTTCATATCCGCTTTTTTCCTGCACCGGAGCTTTGGGCGGCTCGGAATTATTTGCTGATGCCGATTTATAATCCCTTATTTTTTCAACGATCTCATCAAAATTCTTTTTGCCCAAATTTCGAACTCTCATCAGTTCTTCGAGGGGAATCTCGCATAATCTTTCAACCGTAGTAATACCGGCGCGCTTAAGGCAGTTGTAGGAGCGGACGGTGAGGTCGAGGGCATCTATCGGTGTGGAGCCTTCGCAATATTCTTCTTTGCCGGAAGGACCACATTCGTCCGGAACCGCCGGTGCGTTTTCCTCATCGTATATTTCGCTGATGCCTTGCAGTATTGAGGCGAAGCCTCGTGAAACCACATCAAAGGATAATGATTTGTTCGGTTCTTTAAAAGGGTCGGTCAGTTCTATCATCTGCACACCTCCGAAGAAGCCGAGGAGCATAGTTCTTACGCGGGCAGGGAGCTCTTTGGTTGTTTTGAGTGTGAGCAGGGCTCGGTTTGAATTCATAGAAGAAACGGTAAGATTCATAACCGCTCCGAGTTTACCCAGCTCCTCTAAAAGAATTCTCGGAGAGGGGGCGCAATCGGGCAACCAGACCTTTTTTTCGGCAATTAAATATGTGATGCCCTCGGAGGAAACTGAAATATCCTCGTTTTGCATTTCGGCAACCTCGGCAGTATCCTCAAATATCCAGGAATAATCCAAAATATCGAAAACCGCATCGGAAAAGGCCGTAACGGTAGGAATTTCGCCCTTTTTAAAGTTTATCTGCATTTCTGCCGAAACAGATGCCGGCAGGGCGTTTGCAGAGCCTAAAAAGCGGAAAATCGGCTTGCGATAGTCATTTCGGGAAGAATACTTATTAAGTGTTACCGAAGCTGCGCTTGAAATATTGTTTTTGTTTATATGTTTCATAAAAAATACCTCACATTTCTTTATATAATTTTTTTGTGTTTTGGTCTCACTCCCGATTATGCTTGCTCCCTGGCTCGCTGACGCCTACGGCGTTTCGCGGCGAGCTTCCCCGGAGAAAGCGGCCTCGGTGTGGGGATTCGGTTTTCAAGGTGCAAAAAAAGACCTTTATTTTCACAAAAGGGTATAACTATCCCGCAGGATAATTACTCTTTTACAAAAATAAAGGTCTTTGCCTTTTTTGTATTCAATTTTTCGACCTCAAATTCGGTCGGTATCGGGTATTATAG
>JAGHTJ010000021.1 GCA_018065375.1 Candidatus Equinaster intestinalis
GAGTGAAAAGGCGGATATGGTGCTGAATTCGATAGTAGGCATTGCGGGACTTTCTCCTACACTTTGCGCCATTGAAAACGGCAACGATATTGCCCTTGCAAATAAAGAAACGCTTGTTACCGGCGGCGAAATAGTTAATAAAAAAATAGCCGAAAAGGGAGTAAAGCTTCTCCCGGTAGATAGCGAACATTCTGCAATTTTCCAGAGCCTTCAGGGTGTACCCGGCGGTGCTCTTAAAAGAATACTTCTTACAGCATCAGGCGGTCCGTTTTTCGGAAAAGAACGCGCCGAGCTCGAAAATGTAACACCGGCGCAGGCTCTTAAGCACCCGAATTGGTCGATGGGTGCAAAAATTACCATAGATTCTGCTACCCTTATGAATAAGGGACTTGAGGTTATCGAGGCGGTACATCTTTTCGGTGTAAAGCCGGAGGATATTGAGGTGCTGGTGCATCGGCAAAGCATTTTGCATTCGGGCATAGAGCTGACGGACGGCGCAGTTATCGCCCAGCTCGGCGTTCCCGATATGAAGCTTCCGATACAGTATGCCCTTACCTATCCGAAGCGGGGCAGTATGTGTGCACAGCCTCTTGATTTGTTTGAGGCGGCAAGCCTTACATTTTGTAAACCCGATACCGAAACCTTCCGTTGTCTGCCGCTTTGTGTTGAGGCAATAAAGCAGGGAGGTCTTAAGCCTACCGCCGCCAACGGTGCAAACGAAGAAGCGGTAAGGCTGTTTTTGGAGGGTAAAATCAAATTTTTACAGATTGCCGATTTGGTTGAAAAGGCAATTTCGGCGCAAAATAAGGTTGAAAGCTTTGATAAGAACGATGTCTTTGAGGCAGATGCGGCCGCGAGAAGACTTGTTCGAAACAGTATAAATATTTGAGAGAAGGAATAATCATTTCTGCTTTTTTATCGGTTCTTAACAGTATTTGGCCCTACGTGTTGGCGGTTGCCGCCTTTTTGGCACTCATCATCATACACGAATTCGGTCATTTTATAGCCGCAAAGGCTATGGGGGTACGCGTAAACGAGTTTGCGGTGGGATTTGGTCCCAAGCTCTTTTCGCGAAAAAAAGGAGAAACCGAATATAAAATAAACCTTATACCGCTCGGTGGTTACTGCGCGATGGAGGGTGAAAACGAAGCAAGTGAGGACGGTCGCGCTTTTTGCAACAAAAAGCCGTGGCAACGTCTCATTATAGTTGCCGCAGGTGCGGTTTTCAATCTCATTTTGGGGGTTGTGCTGGTAGGCGTTTCGCTTATACCGTCAGACCGCTTTGCAACCAAAACCATAGCAAAATTTGCCGATAATTCGGTAAGCTCAAAATACGGATTAAAGGCGGGAGACGAAATACTGTCGGTCAACGGCAGGAGGGTTTTCACCACATACGATATGAGCTACACTTTTACCGGAATTGATGACGGAACGGTGGACCTCACCGTTTTGCGGGACGGTGAAAGGGTAGATTTAAAGGACGTAAAATTTGCCACCGAAGAGGTTGACGGTATAAATTATCTCTCGGTTGATTTCTGGGTTTACGGGGAAGAAAAAACCTTTACATCGTTTGTTTCGCAGTCACTTAAAATGACCGTTTCTTATGCAAGGGTTGTGTGGTTTTCGCTCCTTGATTTGATAACCGGTAAATTTGGGCTCAATGCCCTTTCGGGACCTGTGGGAATTACGGCGGTTGTAGGAAATGCCGCAAAGCAGAATATAAATAATCTTTGGCCCATTATGGCACTTATCACGATAAATCTCGGCATATTCAATCTGCTTCCGTTCCCGGCGCTTGACGGCGGAAGAATTTTCACCATCATTATCGAAATGATTTTCCGCAAGAGGGTTCCCGAGAAGGTGGAGGCTACAATCAATACGGTAGGCTTTGCGATACTTTTCGTATTTATGATAATAGTTATGGCAAGCGATATTTTTAAACTTGTAACGGGGTAAAAAAATGTATACTAATAAGGACACTAAAAAGGTAAAGATAGGCAATATTTATATAGGCGGCGGCGAATCGGTTAAAATTCAGTCGATGCTTAATGTTATATCAACCGATATTGAGGGAAATGTTCGCCAGGCAAAGGAACTCGAAAAGGCGGGTTGTGAGATAATCCGTGTGTCGGTTCCCGATATGAACGCCGTAAGGCTTATAGACGCCATAAAAAGTGAAGTAAATATTCCCCTTGTTGCCGATATACATTTTGATTACCGACTGGCGCTTGAGAGTGTTTCTGCGGGAATTGATAAAATCCGCATAAACCCCGGCAATATCGGGGAGGACAGTAAGGTAAAGGCGGTGGCAGACGCCTGCCGACTACATAATATTCCCATTCGTATCGGGGTGAACTCCGGCTCACTCGAAAAGAGCATACTTGCGCGCTACGGAGGACCTACGGCGCAGGCAATAGTTGAAAGCGGGTTTTATCATGCCGCGCTTCTTAATAAATTCGATTTTGATGATATTGTGCTCTCCCTTAAAACTTCGTCTCCGGCAAAAACCTACGAGGCGTATACTTTAGCCGCCGAAAAATGCAGGTATCCATTGCACCTCGGAGTTACCGAAGCGGGAACCGAAAGTATGGGCGTCATGAAATCAGCCGCCGCAATAGGAGGACTTCTCCTGCGCGGAATAGGGGACACCATACGTATATCCTTAACCGATGACCCCGTAAAAGAGGTTGTTACGGCAAAAAAACTGCTTAAGGCAATAGGCTTTAGAAATGACGGTATAAAATTCGTATCCTGCCCTACCTGCGGCAGAACAAAAATCGACCTCATAAAAATAGCCAAAGAGGTTGAAGAAAAACTCGAAAATGTAGATAAAAATATCACGGTAGCCATAATGGGTTGCGTGGTAAACGGTCCGGGCGAGGCGCGCGAGGCCGATATAGGTATCGCCGGAGGAGACGGCTGCGCCGTTCTTTTTAAGAAAGACGGTACAAAGAGGAAAATTCCCGAAGATAAAATAATACAAGAGCTCATTTCTGAAATAGAAAAAATGTAACACGGAGAAATTATAATGCAGGAAGTTAAGTTGAGAGAAATATTTGCAAATGCCGATGAATTTCCTGGCGGCATTGCAGATTGTATTGTAAAAAAATGCGAGGTTTCGGCAGACCGAAATCTCTATATCGAAATCTATTCGGATAGATATATTCTCGAAGAAAATTTTTCATTTTTCAGAGAAGCCGTTAAGCAACAGCTGATGCTTCGCGGCGTATTCATTGATGCAAAATTTTCCGCCGATTGTTTTTCGATTGATGTATTGGAAGATGCCGTAGCATATTTAAAAACTAAAAATGCACTTTTAAACGGATATTTTGCAGGGGCGGAGTATACCCTGAACGAGGATAAAACACGCCTTGTAATAGAGCTTAAGCTCGGCGGCTACGATGCGATAACCGATGC
>JAGHTJ010000007.1 GCA_018065375.1 Candidatus Equinaster intestinalis
ACTGTCCGATATAGCGAAGAAGTGGAAATCTCTCCGGACGCAAATGTGGAACACGTAGAAAAAGAGGGATAATAGAATTGATTATTCTATTAAATCCATCCAAAAAGAATTGCGCACGAGATATTATAAATGGGGAAAACGACGTTTGGTCGTTTTTTCAATGGTATCCGTTCCTGTCGGAACGGGTGATATATCTTCGATATGATATCGCACTTTGTGCGATGATATACGCCTATGGAGTATGAAGGAACGGATATTATATCATATTCGAGCAAAGCGAGAATATATCATACGGCACAAGCCGTATATCATATCGCACCAACGATATATCATTAAATATAACGCAGGTTCAACACCATCCGCCGATTTGTCGAAATATCTTTTTCGTAGTCCAATCACAAAAAATCGACAAATCTCGACAGAGGTTTGTCGATTTTTACTTATTATCTCTTCACTATTCACTTTTCACTAAAAATTAAGGTGTCGATTTTTGGAAAGTAATAAGTAATAGTGAATAGTGAAAAAGTTGCGGTGTCGGCTTCGCCGACTAAATATAAAAGATACGAAAGTTAGTCATCACCCACCAAAGCCGCCGTAATTGTTTAAATAAAACATTTTTTCAAAAAGCAATAATTTTACGCATATTATAAGCCCCACCGTTTTGGACGGTGGGGCTTATTTTTAATTATTCAGTTTAATCAATAGAGAAGTTCTATACGGTTAATATGGTTTTTCAAAACTGCCAAATCTGCGTTACCAACATCACCGTCGATATTCAAATCACCTACGTTTTCATCATAGCCGATTAATAACTCTGTTTTGTTAATATGATCTTTTAAAAGGCTCATATCACTCTTGTTGGTGCGACCGTCTCCGTTCAAATCTCCCAAATGTCTTATTTCAAGATCAAGTTCAACGGGAGCACCGGAAACCGTAACATCATAGGTGCGGGTTGCATGGCCTTTCTTTGTAACCTTTAAGGTATAATCGCCATCTAAAACTTTCTCAATGTTATATGTTGCAGTATTTCCGTTTACGGTAGTTTCGTATGCCGCATCGGTTTCGCCGTTTTTAATCAGCTGAATGGTTATATCATCGGTTTCCGAGCCGAAAGAGGTAACTGTACCTGAAACAGTATATTGGGGCGTTACCGAAAAATATCCTCTGAGCATCCAGGTGTAATAAAAACCATAATCGATTATTGATACCCATTCACCTTCTACATTTGCTAAAGTTCCGTTTAGATCTCCGGTATACGCAGATCCTGCTCCCGGATAAACCATATCCTCGTCATAAAGAATTATCCACAAATCTTTATCAACATCAACGGTAATGGGTGTTGTAAGGATAACCTCGTGCCAATCGTTAATACCGTTTACGGTAATTTGCTGTGAGTGAATATACGAATCCAACGCCGGAAGTGAATTCGCATTGGGCTGGAAAATGAAAAGTGTATGTGTGCCGGTGTATTCAAACTCGTAAAATGCTATTTTTTCGAGTACGGGCAAAGATAATTTTTGGAGTTCCGCTTTGGGTATACGTATACCCCAATACATATTGCCGCCTGCACCAATTGAAGTGTCATACTCGGCTTGTTCGGTGCAGTAATCAAACCAAACACCCGAATCTTTAATTTCCTCAAACTCTGCTGTTACGGTAACATCGAAAGCCGGCATTACGAAGGTATACTTCGTATTATCCTGCTCATTCTGCTCGAGAATAACGGTTTTTTCGGTGCCGTCAATATATGTTACTTTCAGGCTCTTAAAGAGATAGCCTTCATCCGGAACAACAGTTAATTCTACCGTTTTTGTATCGGGTTCAAATGATTTAACCTCGAAGAAGGATACATCGGCAGTAACCGAGCCGCCGGTTACATCTGCAATATTTACAAGATAAACCGGAATATGAATTACTGTTTTTCCTTCTTCATTTACATAGCATTCTTCATTTTCCGTATTTTCCATTTGGAGATATTGCAAAATAGATGCTTTAAACTCTTCCGGTAAGCTTTCGATTATCGTGAGCGTTTCTCCCTCGCTTACCGTATGTTCCTCGGTAAATTTGACATCCATTGTTGTAGGAGCAACTTCCGAAATAGAAATCTTTGCATAATTTTCCTTGTTTATGTAGGAAAGATAAAGATTCTGTTCAGTGGTATTGGCATTTACATCATCGAAGCCTTCGGGCATATAGCGGGTTGCACCTATTAAGACATAAGAGCAATAGTTACCGGTTATTTTAATCGAGCCGCCGATTTTACAAACGGTTTTAGCACTGCCTGCATATACGCCGCCGGCTTTTGAAAGGGCTCTGTTATTTGTTATAGTGCCGCCGATAAGTTCAATCTCCGATTCGGCAAGCGCGCTGACACCGCCGCCTACATACGCATAGTTATCCCTGATTACGCCGCCCTTCATAACAAATACGCCTTTATCGATTATTACGCCGCCGCTGTATCGTACATTTTCGCAAACTGCAACACCGCCGCCGTTTTGGTTTAATGCATAGTTATTTGCGATTGTGCCGCCTTCCATTATGAGCTTACCGCCGTTTACCCAAATGCCACCGCCGGTTTTTTTAGTATTACCGCCGGTAATAACGCCGCCCTTATACTCGCCGTTATCTGCCGTAGGATCACTGTCACGCAAGGTCAACTCGCCGCCGTATTCCACTTTGATAACATGACCGTTTTCGGTTTTTTCGGACAAACCGCGGTCAAGAATATGACCGTTCAAATCGAGAACAACTTTGCAAGCCGTAGGAACAACTAATGCCGAATCCACAGCATTATCCGCCTTAATATCGGTCAAAAGTGTGATAATACGTGTGCCGGGCGTAGTGGTATCGTCTACCTCAAACACACCGTCTACGGTTCCTTGTTCTTTGCCGCTCATAGCGTCTGCAAGCTTTTGCCATTCGGTCTTTTCAAATTCCGCCGTTACGGTAACATCGAAAGCCGGCATTACGAAGGTATACTTTGTATTATCCTGCTCATCCTGCACCGGAATAATGGGCTCTACACGCGGTCCCGATTTGTTTGTCTTGTATACCTTCAGGCTGTCTTCAACAAGCTTATAACCCTTATCCGCCTTGACTGTGATTGT
>JAGHTJ010000182.1 GCA_018065375.1 Candidatus Equinaster intestinalis
CCATGGTAGCGAGTATGCGAATCGAAGCGAGCCCCGCACCGTTTCTTTTCATACGGTAAGACATCGAAGATACCGAAACAAAATGGTTTTTCTTATAATAATATTTTTTGTTTTTACGTAAAATTCCGCAAAGGGCAACCGAGCCCGAAACAAAGAGCATATAGGTTGCTGCAATAACCATAATTACGGCAACGAAAAAGAGGGAAAGCGCCGAAAGGGGAGATTCTATCGTAACCGAAATTATATATGCCGAAATAAGTAAAACTGCGCCTGCCACGGCAAGAACCCAGTTCGTCTTCGGCGGCTTTTCACCTAAATTTTCTTTGCGCAAAAGCTCAAGCGGATTGCATTTTGCCACCGTGATAAGCGATTTTATTGTTATCAAAATAAAGATGATACCGAATACCATAGCGGTAAAACTTATGGCTTCACCCGATAAATGTAAAGAATAATCAATGGGTGCTTTTATGGCGTTTAACAGACCGAGTTCTGCAAATTTTGAAAACAGAATTCCGAGTCCGATACCGCCGGCAAGCCCGAAAAATGCCGAAAAAAGTGATTCAAAAAGCACGATTTTGGCAATTCCGTTTTTACCCATACCGAGAATACTGTAAAGACCGAATTCCTTAAATCTTCTGCGCACCAAGAATGAATTTGTGTAAAAAAGGAAGAGCAGGGAAAATATTGCGATTACGAATTTACCTATGGATAAAATTGCCTCCATATTAGAGCCGCCCCGCATCTGCTTTAAAACGGGGGAATAGGAAAGCGACTGCACGATATATCCCATCATTACCATACCGATACAGCTTAAAATGTAGGGTAAATAGAGCTTGCGGTTTTTCTTTATACCGAGAAAAGCAAGCTTCGGATAAAATGCGGTTTTCATATATTACCACCGCCCGTTTGAAGCAGAGTGAGTGCATCTGAAATCTTCTGGTAAAACTGTGAAGGTGTGTTGTCACCGCGGTAGATTTGATGGAAAACCTCGCCGTCCTTAATAAACAAAACGCGTGAAGCCACAGATGCCGCCTTTACCGAATGGGTAACCATTAAAACCGTTTGACCGATGAAATTTATTTCAGTGAAAAGTTTTAAAAGCTCATCGGTCGCTTTAGAATCGAGTGCGCCGGTAGGCTCGTCTGCAAGAATAATGCTGGGCTCCGTGATGAGTGCGCGGGCAACGGCGGCACGCTGTTTTTGACCGCCGGATACCTCGTACGGATATTTTTTGAGCAAATCGGAGATACCCAGACGCTTTGCTATCGGTATCAGCCTTTCCTTCATTTCACCGTAGCTTTTACCCGCAAGCACGAGGGGCAGATAAATGTTATCCTCGATGGTAAAGGTATCAAGCAGATTAAACTCCTGAAAAACAAAACCGAGATTGTCTCTGCGGAAAGCGGCGGCAGCGGAATCCTTTATCTTGGATAAATCTCTGCCTTCGAGCAAAACGGTGCCGGAAGTCGGTCGGTCAAGGGTAGCGAGAATGTTGAGAAGGGTGGTTTTTCCCGAACCGGATTCGCCCATAATGGCAACGAATTCGCCATCTGTAACCTCAAAGCTTACGTCCTTGAGTGCCTCAACCTTTTCCGAACCGAAGCGGGTTGAATAGATTTTTTTAAGATTTTTAACTTCAAGTAATGACATATTTTTTTTCCTCCTGACAAGGCCATTATACAAAATCGGGAAATGTAATTCCATTTAATCGGCTTACATTTCCCATATCAAAACTTACAGTTTTGTAAGTATTATTCAAAAACTGATTTTTCCTGCTTGAAAGATAGATAAACCTGCGTACCTTTTCCTATATCGGAGGTTATTTTAATGCCGATTCCGAGATTTTCGCAAATTCGGTGCACAAGATATAAACCGAGCCCGCTCGAGCTTTTATCGGTTCTGCCCGAAACGCCGGTATAGCCCTTTTCGAATATTCTCGGCAGGTCTTCTCTTGCAATGCCGATGCCGGTGTCACGAATAACTATGGTGTTTTGGTCAACCTTTTCGGTGGTTATGCCGCCACAGACGGTGTATTTAAGGGCGTTTGAAAGGAGCTGTTCGATAACAAAGGAAAGCCATTTTTCATCGGTTACAACCGAAATGCCGGTGGGATTGAATTCAAGATATAATTTTCTGCCGATAAAATCGGGAGCAAATTTTTTAAAGGACTGCCGCAGAATATCATCGAGAGAATATTCCGCAAACAGATAATCACTTGAATCCGAATCAAGCCGTAAAAATGCCAATACCATATCGGCATACTGCTGGGTGCGGAAAAGTTGAGCGTTTAGGTGTCTCGATAAATCGGTATCCTCGTTTTCGAGGGCAAGCTTCATTGAGGCAATGGGCGTTTTAATCTGGTGAGCCCAAACTGTGTAGTAATCTATCATATCGCGGTAGCTTTTTTGGGCTTCGGCTCGGTTTTCAATGTTTTCCGCACATAAGCTTTTGCATATTTCGGCGTAGTCTTCTTCGGATATGGTTTCGGATTTCGGCAGTGAGAGGGTTTCGCAGGTGGAGTCTTTAAGCATTATAAACTCACGGTGGCGTTTTTTTGTTCTCAAAAAGTCGAAAATCAGAAACAATATGCCGAATATAACGCAGATGACCGCCGGATATACTATGCTCTCAATCGGCATACGGTACAGTATAAGAGCGGCACAGTATACCGCAAGGAAAAAGAAGAATATTATTATTGTGTTGCGTTTTTCATTTAGAAATTTCAAAAAAAGTTTCATTTTTACTCCACGACGTAGCCAACGCCGAATTTTGTTGTAATAAAGCCTTCAAGTCCCGCCGCATCGAGCTTTTTACGCAGACGGTTTATGTTTACGGTGAGGGTGTTGTCGTCCACAAAGCTGTCGGTCTCCCAAAGCCGTTGCATCAGCTTTTCGCGGCTGATAACCTTGCCCTTGTTTTCGATAAGACATCGCAAAATGCGGTATTCGTTTTTAGTGAGCTCGATTTTTTCGTCATTAAAAGAGAGGGTTTCGTCCCCGGTGTTGAGAAGAGCGCCGTTGTGAACAAGCAATGGAGCCGAAGCGGAAAAATCGTAGCTTCGGCGCAGAATTGCCTGGAGCTTTGCAACAAGAACGTTTGAATCGAAGGGCTTTACGATAAAATCGTCAGCCCCCATATTCATTGCCATTACGATATTCATATTGTCGGCGGCGGAGGATATGAAAACTATTGGTACATTGGAAACCTTTCGTATTTCTCCGCACCAATGATAGCCGTTGAAAAAGGGCAGACCTATATCAAGTAAAACTATATGGGGTGAGCAGGCGGCAAATTCTTCGGTTACGCGGCTGAAATCACTGCATAAAGTGACCTCAAACCCCCACGAAACCGCCAAATCGCGAATTCCTGCGGCGATTCCCGTATCATCTTCTACAATAAAAAGCTTATACATTGTATTCCTCGCAAAATAATTATAATCGGTGCTTCGGTCTTAAAAGGGCGGATAGTTTTTTGAGGGTTTTGCGGCAGCAAATTTTATAAATAAACCACAAATTAAGTAGTGATAAACCTAAAAAGGCAAGAATGACTGCGGTAATCAAAAAATCTGCTGATACTATACCTATTATTATGCCGAGCAAAATGCCCAAAGCAAAAAAGGAAGCAAAAGCTATTACAGCGCTTCTTTGGGGGCTGAATTTAATATCAATTTTTGTTTCGTTTTCCAAAACTCCGATTGTTCCTTTAAATACCGGGAAAATCCTGCTGTGCAGAGTAAAAAAGGTATTAACCGGTTTCATTTCGAATTTGTCGTTTTGAATTTCGCCCGCAAAATTATTGCAGTCGGCCAGGATATAACCGATTTCCTCACTCGAAAGTGGAGAAAAGATTGTGTAAACTCCGGACATTCCAAACCTCCCAAACGGTATAATAATCTGTATTTATTATACGGTATTTCGGAAAAATTGCAAGTGCAGGAAAACGGGAGGTATATTTATATAAATGTAACCCCGGGCGAACACAGTTCGCCCGGGTGTAATTATATATGTAGGGGACGATGCCCACATCGTCCCGTTTGGTTTTGCATATTTTTCGGGTGGATGTGGGCATCCACCCCTACAAATCACTTAATTTTACATTGTTTCCCTGCGTGGTCGATAGTATAGTTATCCTTCATAATAAGGTCGCTTATAAATACAAATTCATACCCCTCATCTTTAAGGGTTTTGAGGATATTCGGCAGGGCTTCGGGGGTATGCTCGGCGTCATTGTGGAAAAGCACGATACTGCCCGGCTCAACCTTGCTCGTTACACGCTTATAAATGCTTTCGGGTGTGGCAGAGTCCTGCCAATCCAGAGAATCCACCGACCATTGCACGCAGTTCATATTAAGCTCGTGGGTTTGCGTTACCGCGGCGTTGTTGTAATCGCCGTACGGGAAACGAATCAATGTTGGCGTTTTCCCCGTAATTGCCGCAATTTTCTTGTTGCAGGTTTCAATTTCGTTTTTCATCTGCTCGCTTGAAAGCTTTGTCATATACGGGTGGGTGTTGGAATGGTTTTGAACCTGATGGCCGGCATCGGATAACTGCTTCACCGATTCGGGGTACTTATCTACCCAAGCCCCCACAACGAAAAATGTTGCCGGAACCTTGTATTCATCAAGAATTTTTATAAGTGTTTCGGTATCATCGTTGCCCCAGGCGGCATCAAAACTTATGGCGATTTGCTTTTTTTCGCAATCAACACAGTATATCGGCAGTTTTTTATCACTGGCGGCAAAGGCTCCCATACTGCCGAAAATGCAGAGCAACGCCGTAAATACGCATACGCATCCGGTAAGCAGATGCTTTTTTGTAATAACGATAGTTTTCATAGTTTTTCCCCACTTTCGTAAAATACTATGAAAAAGCGGCTTGTCATTATTACGCAACAAAAAAACACACGGCATAAACCGTGTGTTTTGTGTTGGCACCTACTTATCTTCCCGGGCAGCTGCCCGCCAAGTATTTTCAGCGCAAGTGAGCTTAACTTCCGTGTTCGGAATGGGAACGGGTGGACCCTCACCGCAATCAGCACCAACTTTTCATCACCTTGCGGCGACAAATGATACTATACCACAAAGGTTTCTGTTTGTCAACAACTTTTTTGAAATTTTTTCAATTTTTTTGTTTTTGCCTTATTGACACACAAATTATTTGATAATATAATACTACTATATCATTAAATATATCATTAAAAATATCGGGGGTATTCGCTTGATTTACGAAAGTATTAAAAAACTTGTAACCTACGGTCTCGAAAAGGGCTTTTTTGAGCCGCAGGATACTATTTTCATTACCAATAGAATTCTTGAGGCGTTAAAGCTTGATGAGTATGAGGAGCCTGATGAAAATTACAGTAATGTTGACCTTGAGACTACCCTCGCAGAGCTCCTTGATTATGCGGTGGAAAAGGGAATTATTGAAGACAGTATAGTTTACCGCGACCTTTTTGATACCCGCCTTATGGGGCTTATGTTGCCGCTTCCGAGCACGGTTACAAAAAAGTTTTACGAGCTTTATAAGGTTTCACCGAAAGATGCAACCGATTATTTTTACAAATTCAGCTGTGATACCGATTATATCCGCCGCTACAGAATTAAAAAAGATGTAAAGTGGGTTTCCCCCACCGAATATGGCGACCTTGATATTACCATAAACCTTTCCAAGCCCGAAAAGGACCCCAAAGCCATTGCGGCGGCAAAAAATGCGGCGCAGTCGGGTTATCCGAAATGCCTTTTGTGTAAGGAAAACGAGGGTTATGCCGGCAGGGTGAACAGCCCCGCAAGGCAAAATCACCGTATACAGCCCGTTACCATAAATGAAAGTGACTGGATGTTCCAGTATTCGCCCTATGTTTATTATAATGAGCATTGTATAGTTTTTAATTCGAAGCATACCCCGATGTCGATAAATAACGACACTTTTGTAAAGCTTTTCGATTTTGTAAAGCTTTTCCCGCATTATTTTGTGGGCTCAAATGCCGATTTGCCGATAGTGGGCGGTTCAATTCTTTCTCACGACCATTTCCAGGGTGGTCATTACACCTTTGCAATGGCGAAAGCGCCGGTTGAAAAGGAGGTCACCTTTGCGGGATTTGAGGACGTTAAAGCAGGTATAGTACGTTGGCCGATGTCGGTTATACGTCTTTCGGCAAAGGATACTCCGCGTATTATCGAGCTTGCCCGTAAAATTTTGGCGGCGTGGCGGGGCTACACCGATGAGCAGGCGTATATTTTCGCTCAAACAAACGGTGAGCCGCATAACACAATCACTCCGATAGCACGTAAAAACGGCGAAAACTATGAGCTTGACCTCGTTTTGCGTAATAATATAACCACGCCCGAGCATCCTATGGGACTTTATCATCCTCACGCCGAGCTCCATCATATAAAGAAGGAAAATATCGGTCTTATCGAGGTTATGGGACTTGCAGTTTTGCCCTCCCGCCTTAAAAAGGAGCTTGCAGACCTTGAAAAAGCCATTCTTTGCGGTGCGGATATAAGAAAGGACGAAACACTTTCGAAGCACGCCGATTGGGTTGACGAAATCAAGGCAAAGTATAGCGATATAAATGAAGAAAATATAGATAAAATCATTAAGGACGAGGTTGGTATTGTCTTCGCAAAGGTGCTGGAGCACGCCGGCGTTTATAAGCGAAATGAAGAGGGACAAAAAGCCTTTATGAGATTTATCGAATCGGTATGATAAAAAATACTTGATTTTTCGGATTAAACCATTTATAATGTATAAGTCGCCGAAAACGGCGGCTTATACAAATAGATTGCTTGACCTATGGAGATGTCGCCTAGCTGGTCGAGGGCGCACGATTGGAAATCGTGTAACCGTTAATCGCGGTTCGAGAGTTCGAATCTCTCCATCTCCGCCAAAAGAAACACCACCCGTTTGGGTGGTGTTTCTTTTGGTATAGATGTATAAGGAGAAACGAACCGCCGCAAGGTGCGGCAGTTCGCCGAAGCAGCCGCAACGCCGCGATAGGCGGTGCGGACTGTGAAGTCTCGAGCACCGAAGATTTTTCGCAACTGCTCGGAGCAGTCGAAAAATCAAGAGGCGCAGAGTACCTCTCCGTTTCGTTTTTAAGCTTTATATTTTATGATAAAAGAACAACAATGAATTATATTACTGCTGCAACTGTTTCGGTGCCCGCGTGCGTGCCGGCGAAAGATTTATCTTTTGCCGGGCGAATCTCCATCTCAATATATCAGTTCCAATCGGCAGAAATGTAAGGCGCAGAGTACCTCTCCGTTTCGTTTTTAAAATACTTTTTATTGTTGCGCTTGCGGCGGTTTTATGTTAATATATGTTTAGTGTTATAAAAATTTATTTTGTAAGGCTTTATCGGTATGAGGAGGTAGAAAAATTATGGGTTTAATTTCCAAATTGAATGATTCTAAATACTTTTCTTTAGACAGCATCAGCAAAAACAGAGACACAATTTACGGATTATCTATTTTGTGGGTTATGTTCTTCCATTCTTCTTTTCAATTTGAAAGTAAAATACTTTTCCCGCTTTCGGTTTTGAAGGCAACAGGGAATATCGGTGTTGATATTTTTCTGATGGTGTCGGGAATTTCTTTGTTCTTTTCTTTCAGTAAGGACAGTAATATTTTGCATTTTTATCAAAAACGTTTGAAACGCGTGCTTTTGCCCTCATTAATGGTCGGAATTCCGTTTTTCCTTTATCACGATATTATATCCGGAAATGGGGGGGTAACAACCTTCCTTTTAGATGTAACGGGAATAAGCCTCTTTACAAGCGGAACCAGAATAATATGGTTTGTTACCGCAATACTGCTTTTATATTTTTTGTATCCTTTAATATACTTGTTTTTTAAAAAATCGGATTGGTCGGTATTTTCTCTGCTTGAAATCGTAGCCGCTGTTTTGTTTGTAAATTTGGCATTAAGATTTTTATTCCCTGCTTTTTGGGCCTACAGCGAAATATTCTTCCGCAGAATTCCGGTGTTTATATTCGGCTCATATTTGCGAAAGTTTGTTCGCGATAAAAAGCAATTACGGGTCAGCAATTTGCAGATTATAATAACTGCCGCATTGTTTTTCCTCTGCTTCGCAGTAGAGTTTTTCATATTTAAAAATTCGAGTCTTGCTCTCGAAAGATATTTGTATCTTCCTCTTTCGTTTGTCTTTATATGCTTTTTCAGCGTGATAGGGGAATGCAAGCTCATAAAATCCACGATTGGAAAATTGGCTCCCTATACATTGGAAATTTATTTAACGCATGAAAATATATGTCTTATATTCTTCAGAAAAATTATGCCTAACGGCAATGTTTTCGTTATCAATTTGATTGCCGCGGTTGTATCGGTTTTGCTGGCTATTGTGTTGAAATATATAGAGAATTTTATTCTCGGAATAGGAAAACCGCGCAATAAGAAAAACGCCTGAAATCCTTAAAAAATGCAAATAAGTACCCCCCGGCAGGCCGCAGACCTGCCGGGGGGTACTTATACTGTATTCTGCGCGGTAAAACTTTACTATTCGCTTTTTTGCATTATTTTTTCAACTGTTTCATCGGTATACTGTTTAAGCGCCGGAATATCCAAAGCCGAAACATAATATTTTTCGATTTTATCGTGAAGGGCTTTGGCGGTTGAAAGCGTTTCTGCCGCGCAATCGAGCAGCTCGGCGGCAACCTTGCGGTTAAACATCATACGCTGGCGCGATGAATTCAGTTCATCGGTATCGTAAAACCTTTTGGCGTGTATGCGGCGTGTGCGGGAAGAATTCGGCATATTTTCGTTTTCGGTGCAGAAAGCCAAAGAAAGCTCGGGTATCAAAATATGTTCGATAATTTCATCGGGCAGCAAAAAGCTTTTAACCGTTATAACATTTTGCCCGCGCTCTATCGCAATATCCCGTATGGCGGATAAAACTATACTCGAAACTGCGCCGAAGCGGTCGGAAATCACTATCTGTGTTTTGCATTCTTTACCGATGGTATCACCGTAAAAAATATAGCCGTCAGGCGTAATTCCGCTTAAAAATCTTACAACCTCCCTGCCTTTCTTTTCGGTTTTCGGGATTGTGTGCTCGGCAAGAGAGGCTCCGAATGAAAATGCCTTTTCAATATCGGTGCAGGCAAGCTCTGCCGAAAAATTATACCGCGCCATTTGTCCTGCGGCGGCTATGTACTGCGATGCCTTTTTGTGATAAGCCTTGTGGAGGGCAAAAAGCTCAAGCAGGCGGTTTCTTTGAAGATTTACCGCGTCCTTATCCCAGAAAGCGCCGGTGTTTATAATCTGTTCGCAAAGTGCGGGGTATCGGGGCTCTACGGTGTGGGGCGGTGTGCCGTCCAAAACCACTGCTTTTCTTTCGGGTAAAATAACGGCATCAAGAGATGCGGGGTCTGAAGAGCAGGGGCAGATTATACATTTTTCTCCCGATTCGTAGGCTTTTTCGGCGACCTTTTTCATAAGGGTTGATTTGCCGGTGCCGGGTCCGCCTTTTATTATGTATGCCGTATCGCCGAGGGTGGCATTATAGCAGTTTTTAAATTCATTTATAAAACCGTAAGCCGAATTGGCTCCCAAAAAATATTTCGGAAAAGCTTCAAAATCCATTATCATCACCGATAATATTGTATTCGTAAATTTTGTCCTTTGACACACCGAAAAATATGTGATATAATACACCCGAGTTAATTGAACGGCTGCGTGTTTCATTTGAAGCATGAGGAAAGTCCGAGCCCCGTAGGACAGGATAACAGCTAACGGCTGCCGGCGGTGACGCCAGGGAAAGTGCAACAGAGATATACCGCCGCATTTATGCGGTAAGGGTGGAAAGGCGAGGTAAGAGCTCACCGGCGCCGTGGAGACACGGTTGCCCTGTAAACCCTATCCGGAGCAACGCTGAATAAGGCTATACGCTGGTCCGGCGTGCCTTGAAAAGCGGCTTGAGCGGCAAAGCGATTTGCCGCCTAGATAGATAGTCGTTCACGACAGAACTCGGCTTACAGATTAACTCACTTTAAAAAGCGTGCTTTTTTGCGCGCTTTTTAAAAAAAATACCGATAAATTGCCATAAAAAACTTGACAATGAATTTCAGAACATATATAATATAGTTTGCGACTATTGGGGGGATAGGACTGTGATTTTAGATTTACGCAAAGCCTTTTCGCAGGACAACTATCATCAGCCAATAGAATACGAGCTTGATTTGTCGGATATAAGCTTCGGCAGGGTTTACCCCCTAAAGAAGCCTGTAAAGATTTCGGCAAATCTCGATACAAAAGCCGGTGTGGTACTTTTGAGTATACACAGTGAGGCCTGCTATGAAGCGCCGTGCGACCGCTGCTATGAGGAATGTGCGCAGGTTGTTACGGTTGATACCGAGTATATCCTTGCTACCGAACTTGAAAATGAGGATAACGATGATATTCTGCTTGTAGCCGATATGGAGTTTAACTTGGATGAACTCTGCCGAACCGATGTATTGCTTCATATCCCGATGAAGCATCTTTGCAGCCCCGAATGTAAAGGATTATGTGCGGGTTGCGGAAAAAATCTCAACAGAGAAAGCTGCACTTGCTCAAAGCGGGAGATTGACCCCCGTTTAGAGGCTTTGGCAAAACTTTTAGAACAGTAAATTACTATTAAGGAGGCTATAAAAATGGCAGTACCTAAAAGAAAAACTTCAAAAGCAAGAAGAGATAAGAGAAGAAACAATCTCTGGAAAATCACCGCTCCCACTCTCGTAAAGTGTCCTAAATGCGATGCTTACAAGAGACCTCACAGACTTTGCCCCACCTGCGGATATTATGATGGTCGCGAAGTAATAAAGGTTGAGGACTAACTTTTAACTTAACGGGTAGGGAAGGAGGAAACAACTCCTTCTCTATTTTGTTTTGGGGTGAAAAAATATGTCGGTAAAAGTAATGAGGGTAGAAAAAGGAAGTCCTGCCGAGAAATGCAAAATTTCGGCGGGCGATACGCTTGTTTCCGTTAACGGAAACGAGATTTTCGATGTTCTCGATTACCGCTTTTACCAAAACGATAAAAAGCTCATTATCGAGTTTATCCGTGCGGACGGTAAGCATAAGCGCAAGCGGGTGAAAAAGGAGGAAAGCGAAGAGCTCGGCCTCGAATTCGAAACCTATCTTATGGATAAAAAACACAGCTGTAAGAATAAATGCGTTTTCTGTTTTATCGACCAACTCCCTTCGGGTATGCGGGAGAGCCTATATTTTAAAGATGACGATTCACGGCTTTCCTTTCTTTTCGGCAATTATATCACCCTTACAAATCTTTCGGAGCACGAAATAGAGCGCATTATAAAAATGCACATAAGCCCGATAAATATTTCGGTGCATACCACAAATCCCGAGCTTCGGGTAAAAATGATGAAAAATCCGAGCGCCGGCAGGGTGCTCGAAATTATAGACCGGTTTAATAACGCCGGAATTGCGATGAACTGTCAGCTGGTGTTGTGCCCCGGATATAATGACGGAGCCGAGCTTCGCCGAACCCTTTCGGATTTAACCGAAAAGGAAAATATCGAGTGTATAGCGGCGGTTCCGGTAGGTCTTACAAAATTCAGGGAAAAGCTCGAGCCGCTTCGCCCATTTGATGAAAAAACGGCGGGCGAGGTAATTTCCATTATGGACGAATTCGGCGAAAGGTGTACTAAAAAGTACGGCGAGCGCAGGGTTTATCCGGCAGATGAATTTTATCTGCTTGCAAAAAAGGAAATTCCGAATGCCGAATTTTACGGCGACTTTTTACAGCTTGAAAACGGTGTGGGCCTTTCCTCGCTTTTTGAAAAAGAGGTAACCGAGGCGATAGAGTTTACCGAGTTTCAGAGTAAAAAACGCAAGGTAACCATAGCAACCGGTGTGCTGGCATATCCGCTGATAGAAAGGCTTTCAGCCGCGGTTTGCAAAAAATGGAAAAATATTGAGTGTAATACTCAAAAAATAGTCAATAATTTCTTTGGAGAGAAAATAACCGTTGCGGGTCTTGTAACAGGCAGGGATTTAATCGAGCAGTTAAAGAATAAGGATTTGGGAGAAACGCTACTCATTCCGTCCTCGATGCTCCGAGCCGAAAACGATATGTTTTTGGACGATGTAACGGTAGAACAGCTCGAAAAGGAGCTTAATATAAAGGTAACCGCGGTAAATAACTGCGGAGAAGATTTTGTAAATGCAATAATAGGTAAGGAGGAATAATTATGGCAAAACCCATAGTTGCGGTAGTCGGCAGACCGAATGTCGGAAAGTCTACTCTTTTCAATAAGCTTGTAGGCAAAAGACTTTCTATTGTTGACGATACCCCCGGCGTTACAAGAGATCGTATTTACGGCGATGCAAGCTGGGCAGGCAGAGACTTTATGCTTATTGATACCGGCGGTATTGAGCCGAAAACCGATGATATTATTCTTTCTTCAATGCGTTCTCAAGCCAAGCTTGCGATGGATATGGCAAGCGTAATAATTTTTGTTACCGATATAAAAACCGGTGTAACCGCCGCCGATATGGAGGTTGCCGCAATGCTTCAAAAGAGCGGCAAACCGATTGTGCTTTGTGTAAATAAGTGCGATAGTATAGGCGAGCCTCCCCTCGAATTTTATGAGTTTTATAATCTGGGGCTCGGCGACCCGATAGCGGTATCCTCGGTTCACGGTCACGGCACCGGAGATTTGCTCGATGAGGTATTTAAGTATCTTCCCGAAGCCGAAAACGAGGAGGACGAAAGCGAAATAATAAACGTTGCGGTTATCGGCAAGCCCAATGCGGGTAAGTCTTCCCTTATAAATTATCTTTCGGGTGAGGAACGCTCCATTGTTTCGGATATTGCCGGAACCACGAGAGATGCCATTGATACCCTTATCGAAACCGAAAGCGGAAAATTCAATTTCATTGATACTGCGGGACTTCGCCGTAAAAGCCGGGTTGAGGATAATATCGAAAAATACAGCGTTTTGCGTGCAAAAATGGCTATTGAACGCAGTGATGTTTGTGTTATAATGATAGATGGAGTTGACGGTTTTACCGAGCAGGATTCCAAGGTTGCGGGACTTGCTCTCGAGCAGGGCAAGGCGTGCATTATAGCCGTAAATAAGTGGGATGCCGTGGATAAGGACGGCAAAACCATGGACGCCGAGCGCAAAAAGCTGATGAAGGATTTTTCCTTTATGTCTTATGCGCCGATTATATTTATTTCGGCAAAAACGGGTCAGCGCACGGATAGACTTTTAGAGCTTGTAAAGTACGTACATACTCAAAATACCATGCGTATTTCAACCGGTATGTTAAACGATATTTTAGCCGATGCCACCGCCCGCGTTCAGCCCCCCACAGATAAGGGCAGAAGACTTAAAATATATTATATGACCCAGGCTTCCACCTGTCCGCCCACCTTTGTTTGCTTCTGCAATAGGGCAGATTTGTTCCATTTTTCATATCAGCGTTATCTTGAAAACCAGATTCGTTCAACCTTCGGGCTTGAAGGTACGCCCGTAAGATTTGTTATAAGAGAAAGAGGAGACAAATAAATTTATGGAATATTTTGTTGCATTTTTAACCGCAGTAGGTGCATATCTTATTGGTAGTATAAACTTCGCCATAATCTTTTCCAAAAATATTAAGGGCGTAGATGTAAGAAATTTCGGCTCGGGCAATGCCGGAGCTACCAATGTTTTGCGTGTTGCGGGTAAAAAAGCGGGAATACTTACATTTTTATTTGATATGCTTAAAGGGGCGGCGGCTGTAGCGTTCGGATATTTTATGTGTCGCCTTTATCTTTTCGGCGCAAACGAAATTTTCAATCCGGTTTACGGCGCTTATGCCTGCGGACTTTTCT
Source organism: Candidatus Equinaster intestinalis (assembly GCA_018065375.1). Next base: position 13,842 of record JAGHTJ010000182.1, read on the forward strand.
GTATGCTCGGTCATTGCTGGCCGATTTTCTTCGATTTCAAGGGCGGCAAGGCGGCCGCCGCGGGACTTGCCATTTTTGCCTGTTGCTGCTGGCCATCGGCAGTTGCGGGAGCGGTTGTTTTCGGTATAACCCTGCTTATATCAAGAAAGGTTTCCTTAAGCTCGCTTGTGGCAACCGTAGCCGTAGCAACCACGAGTATAATATGCGGATATACCGATTATTTCTATTTTGAGGGAATAAACGGTACGGTAATCTGCGTTATTTCGGTTTTGGCGGCAATTCTCATTTTTTATCGCCATAAAAAGAATATTGAAAGACTTATAAGCGGAGAAGAAAAGGATATTTCAGTAGCAAACGAATAAAGCTTGAAAGGAAGATAATATGTCGAAAATTACGGTGCTCGGCGCCGGCGGTTTCGGAATCGCCCTCGCCCTTTTGTCCCATAATAATAATCATAGGGTAACCGTTTGGTCGGCGTTTCGGGACGAGGCAAAAAATCTTGCCGATTTGCGCACAAATCCGAAATTGCTGGACGGTGTTTATCTTCCCGATGATATTGAAATCACCACCGATATTTCCTGCACGAAAGATGACGATATAACCATTATGGCAGTTCCCTCCTTTGCGGTGCGTGAAACGGCAAAAAGGCTTAAAAACGTAGAATCCGATTCGGTAATAGCCAATGTTGCAAAGGGCTTCGAGGGGGGAACAATGCTTCGCCTTTCGGAGGTTTTGAAAGAGGAATTACCGGGCAGAAAAATAGTTGTTTTAACGGGTCCCTCCCACGCCGAAGAGGTTTCGCGGGGCGTGCCCACCTCGATAGCGGCGGTAAGCGAAAACCCCGATGCCGCGGCATTTGTT
>JAGHTJ010000174.1 GCA_018065375.1 Candidatus Equinaster intestinalis
ATTATATGCACCCGAATATCCGAAATACATATAATTATCTAAATATAGTAAATCCGTATCTGTTTTTGAAAATTTATTATAATTTTTAACACTTTCTAAATCGAGCCAGATTATAGGAACTTGAGAGGCATCTGTAGTCGCAGCAATAATAACATCGCTCGTTGCAATAACATCGGTATTATTAAATTTTTCAATCTTAATAGATGGCTTATTCATTTCGTCACCCGTTTCCTTATTACAAATATTTTAAAATAATTATCCAAAATAATACACGCGTATTATACTATACTTGAATTTTTTTGTCAACACTTTTTTCGGCAAAAAGCAACGAATTTGATAAAAATTTAACAATTTTTCCCTGTACGGCAGTCTGTCGCGCGATAAATATTGCTTTAAATACGCTGTTTCGGTAGATTTGCATAAAAAAATAAAGGATACCGAAGTATCCGTTAAAAATCAATTAATTAATAATGCTTATGATCAGACAACCAATCATAGATCATCTGATATGTTTTCTCGTTGCCGGCAGTCATTACATTAACATTCGCAGGCTTTTCACTTTTGTCCTTTCGCAAAGCGTAATCGTAATTTTCAGCATCATTTATCTTACCGACATACGCATAATATTCACTGTCACCCTGCATGAACAAATCCATATCTTTATCGGAATATGCATTGTAATTCAAAACACTTGCTTTATCGAGCCAAATTGCCGGAATTTCACTATCCGCAATTTTAATAATATCAATATGCAAACTGGTAGCAATAACATCTGAATCGCTGAATTTAGTAGTTTCTATAATTGCTTTTTCCATAATTATACCTTCTTTCCAATCTATACGTTAATTAAAAATTAAAAGGAAAAACCCCTTAATTCATACTGCCAATCAACCAATCAAGAATAAGCTGATACTTTTCAGCATCCCCTGCTGCCATTTTTTCAACAACCGAAGGTTTGGTAGTGTCATTAACCTGTGCGGTAAAAGTAATAAGACCGCCTGCACCTTCACTGTATCGACCGGTATAACCGAAATATCTTACCGGACCAAAATAATCATCGCGTTCCAAAACATAACTGTCTGTCGTATCAAACAAATTAAAGTTCTTAACACTTTGCTCGTCAAGCCAAAGTGTAGGTACATCACCCGGAACGATTTTGATACTTGTTGCGATTACATCATTGCTATTGAACTTTGTTACTTTTACAGTTGCTTTTTCCATGTTCTTTCCCTCTCTTTTCTCATATTTGCCTATTGTATTATAGGTATATTACAACTAAAATAAGTGTTTGTCAAGGCTTTTTTGAAAAAATTTCCGGTTTTCTAATGTTTATATTTTCTTCTCGGTTTTTTATTCGCTTTGCGCCTTACAAACACATCAATAATCAATCCGATAAGCATTGCAAGGCCCACACAAACCGCATAATTTATTATCCAAATCCAATCCTGCGCGATTGCGAAAACTTTTGGAGAAATATATGCCGCCGCAGTCATAAGTCCTACACTTACCGGGTGCATAAGATAATACATCCACAGAAAATAGGATGGGAAATGTACTTCTATATATGAAGGCCCATTCGGGTCTGCCATTGCATCCTGATAATAAACCTCGGTAGGTGAAACGACAATATCGGGTTTAATAGCTATAACCGCTACGCAGAATGCAAGAATTGATACACCTATGAAGGTATGCGTAGTATAAAGCTTGCCGTATTTGCTCAATACAAAACCCTCGGCAAAGCAGAGCACCATGGAAAGTATGCCGATAAGAACATAATATATATTATCGAGCTTTGCAAATGATGCTATTTTTCTGCGCAAAAATGAGCCCAAAAAGATATAAGGCAGAGCCATAGTTATTACGCCATGCGGCAAATAGGGATATCCGAAAAACTTGAAAGGTATAAAGGCAGAAAACTCACTCGTTGCAAAGCCGATAACGGCAAAAATGATAAAAAAGAGCCAATCGAGCTTCATAAGCTTAAGCTTATTTACAATATATATAAATATGTAGGCAAACAAATATGCCTCAACAAACCAAATTAAACTGCCTATATTATAAGGCCAGATATTAAGAACCAGTAAATTAAACCAAAATCGCTTGGTTGCGTAATTATACATAGTAAAAATATTCACGCCGCCGATATAATAGAAAATGAAATTTAATCCTAAATATACTGCTCCGAGAATAATAAATGTAAGCGCCGAGCGACCTATGGTTCTGGTTATTCTGCCGTTTCTTCCTTTATCATCATAGAGAATCAAAAATCCCGAAATGATAAAATATGCAATCATTGCAAATCCGGAAACAACCTCTATAAAGTTACCGATAACACCGCCTGCAACACCGAAAACATTTATACTTACGAAAAGCAAAAGAACCAGGCGCAAATGAGCAATTCCCGCATTATATTTAAAGATATTGGCTGCGCCCTTTTCTATCGGACTTGCCTGCTCGTTCACCCCGAGGTAAACTACTTCATTTTCAACTTCGTTCAAGAAAAAGCCTCCTTCGCATTTTATCAATATTCATTTTATTATATAATGTTTATTTTTCCTTGTCAAGCAATGAAAGCTAAATCAAATAAAAATCAAACTCTTTAAAAACTTTGTAAAAAAATATAGACTTTCCCGCCGTTTTGATATATTATATATGTAGTAAAAATATGCTTTAAAAAACGATTTTTCGGAGGCAAAATTATGGAAAAACTTACCGTAAACATTCTTTCTTTCGGTGCAAAACCGAACACAGAGGAATTACAAACCGAATATATTCAAGCCGCCATTGACCATTGCGCTTCTCTCGGCGGCGGCGAGGTTCAGATACCCGAGGGCGAATTTATTACGGGAGATATAAGACTTCGCAGTAACATAACATTGCATTTACTTAAGAATGCAAAGCTCCTCGGTAGCTTAAATCCAAAGGATTATCTGCATATTTTTGATGATACCGTAGACCCCATTCCCGAAAAAACAATGTATCATTGGATACCTGTGCACAAAAGAAACTGTGAGCAGGGTTATCACCATTTAGATACTGCGGGAAGCTATTGGAATTACGGTCTTATCCGCGCGGTAAACGCCGAAAATATTGCCATTATCGGCGAAGAGGGTTCTTTGCTTGACGGCAGAAACTGTTACGATGAAGAGGGCGAAAACAATTTCAGAGGTCCGCATTGTATCAATATGCACTACTGCAAAAACCTCACATTTTCCGGCTATACCATTATGCACAGCGCAAACTGGGCGCACGCCATATTCAGCTGTGAAAACTTAAAATTCGATAATGTAACCGTTCTTGCCGGACATGACGGTATTCACGTAAGAAAATGCGATAATGTTGAAATCAAAAACTGCGTTCTCAAAACCGGAGACGACTGCCTCGCGGGATTTGATAATTACAATGTTCATGTTACCGATTGCACCTTTAATTCCGCCTGCAACGCCATTCGCTTCGGCGGACAGAATATTCTTGTTGAAAACTCGCTGTTTTACGGTCCTTGCGAATATGTTTTCCGCGGAGGTATCGGAAAAGAGGGACTTAAAAACAATGCCGAAACCTCGGAAAAAGCAAGAAAAAATCTGCTTGCGGTATACACATATTTCATTGATTGTTCGATTGATATTCGCAGAACACCGAAAAATATTGTTATACGTAACTGCACCGTAAAAAATGCCGACAGATTTTTACACCTCAACCTTTCGGGCAACGAGGCTTGGCAAAAGGGCTTCCCGCCTGAAGACATAACCTTCGAAAACATCAAGGCCGAGGGTGTAAGCAAGGGCTCTTGCGCCTACGGAGACGGAAGCGTTCCTTTCAAGATTAAGATGAAAAATATTGATTTTACGCCCCGCGCCGATTTTGAAGATGTTCCCTTTATGAGGATTGGCAATTACGGCTCGATAGAGCTTGAAAATGTAACGGTCAACAAGATAACCGCCGATGCTCTTATTGAAGATTACACCGCCGGCGGCGAAATCAAAATTGAAAATCTCACCTGCGATTTGCCGGACGATAAAATCGTTGTAAAAACCGACAAGGAATTCTCGGTGGCATCAATATAATGGAAAGAAAGATTAAAGGTGTGGTCTTTGATTTAGACCACACCCTTTTCGACAGATATGCAACACTTCGCAAAATAGCCCTCACCCTGCCTTTTGACGATATGCCTTTTTGTGAAAATATAAGCCGCGAAGAGCTGGGCGAAATTATGGTGAAGGTGGATAAGGAAAAGGTGCTTTTCGGTTGGGATGAGGTGTATGACGAATACAAAAAGCTCGGACTTCTTAAAAGCGAAATAAAAAAGGAAAAGTTTTTCGATAACTTTTTCAGAAAGTTTTATTTTAGTGTTGCCGTGCCTTTCCCTTTTACCAAGCCGATGCTTAAAAAGCTGCAAAATGACGGCTACAAGGTAGGGCTTCTCACAAACGGAGACCGCGCTCTTCAAACTAAAAAGCTTCAAATGTTAGAGCTTACCGACAGCTTTGATGCGATAGTGATAAGCGGCGATACCCCCTACAATAAGCCCGACCCGAGGATTTTTTCCTATATCACCGAAAAGCTCTCCTTAAAGGCGGAAGAATGTATCTATGTGGGCGATAATCCCCTTAACGATGTAGATGCCTCCAGCAGGGCAGGGCTCATACCCGTTTGGGTTAAAACGGCGGGAATTTGGCAGTTTCCCGAGCTTAAAAGAGCCGAATACGAGGTTGAAACGGTGGAAGAAATACCGAGTTTTCTTGAAAAAATAAACAATATATAAAGTGAAACGGATGTGAATTTTAATCACATCCGTTTTTTATCAGTTATTTACGCTATGATGACATTGCGGGGTATCTTCGTCTATTGCCTTAAAGGTAAAACCGTTTTGTTTTCCGTAATCAATATAGCTTTGCAGAGCATCTGCCGTGGTGGTTTTAGAGCCTATATCGTGGCAGAGCACCACATTCGTTCTGCCCTTTTTCACCCTGTTTTTAAAGTTATTTATAAGGGTGTTTTTGGGTATCGTATTACCGTTGGCATCGCCCGAATCAACATTCCAGTCGTAATACTTCCAGCCTTCCTTCTGAACGCGGGCTACAAGCTTGGTCATAATTCCCTTGCAATGCTTTACGCTTACCGTATTCGAGCTGCCGCCCGGGAAACGCATTACGGTACTCGTATATCCGGTATCCTTATAGAGCTTATCGCGGAGCTTGTTTATGTTATCCATAAACTTCTGCTCACTGTCATAAATACTCCAATCGTGAGAATATCCGTGAATACCTATTGTGTGACCCTCGGCTATCATTCTTTTTATAAGCGGCAGGGTTTTATCGCTGTAATTTACAATGAAAAATGTTGCTTTTACATTGTTTTTCTTCAAAATATCGAGTATTCGGGGGGTTACGGTTGTACTCGGTCCGTCATCAAACGTAAGGCAGATAACCGATTTACCGTCCGCAGGAGGTGTTTTCTCCTCCTCTTTTTTCGCCGTGGGGTCGGTTACATTAACCGTTCTTTTGGCGGTTACCTTATTGCCCGCCTTATCCTTTACGGCGTAGGTGATAATATAGGTGCCTACCGATTCGGTATTTACGCTACCCGATACTTCTATGACCTTGGTAAGGTCGCCGTCTAAATCATCGGTTGCGCTGTAGCCCGCCTCGGAATAACTGCCGCCCCTTGAAATTGTAATATTTTTAGAGCCCTTAAGGGTAATTGTGGGAGCAACTATATCCTTAATAATTATACTTCTTTTAACGCTTGCCGCATTTCCCGAGGAATCCTTTACGGTATATAAAATTTCATAATTTTCATCGTCTATTTGAGTTTGTGCCGATTCGATTTTTGCGGTTAAATCACCGTCATAATTATCGGTGGCCGAAGCGCCCTGCTCCTTATAAAAATCAATTTTGGAAACGGTTATTTTTTCCTCACCGTTTAGTTTGATTTCGGGGCTTTTAGTATCAACGATATGAACCTTTCTCTGCACCGAATAATCCTTTTCGTCTTCAGTTATGCAATAAGTAATCACATAATCTCCGAGCTTGGAGGTATCAACCTCGCCCGATTTTATTATACGGTCGGTTATATCCTCCTCGCCGAGCAGAGCCTTTGCACCGTTTTCCTTATACTCATCGAAAACTTCGATTGTAAGCTCATTTTCGCCTACAAGGGTTACGGAAGGCACTGCCTTTTCTCCGAGAAAAATTGCACCGATTGATGCGAGTACCAACACGGCGACCATTGAAATCGCCATAACAACCCGCGAAATAATCTTCTTTTTTGCAAGAATAAGCGCCACTACGCAAAGCGCCAATCCTGCCGCTATGATTATAATTTTTTCCATTACCTAAATCTCCTCAATGCCCAAAACATCAAATCCTATATTTTCAACCGCTTCTTTCAAAACGGTGTTATCGGCAGTAGTTTCAATCGTTGCGTTTTTCTGCTCAAGCGAAACGGTTACTTTCCCCTCGCCGCATATTTTTTCGAGTGCATCTGTAACGCTTTTTTTACAATGCTCGCACATCATACCCTCGATTTTAATGATTTTTTTCATTTTTAATTGCTCCTCTCAACCTCAAGGCATTGCTTACAACACATACCGAGCTCAAGCTCATTGCCGCCGCCGCTATCATGGGATTAAGGGTCAGCCCGAGGGGCGAAAATACACCTGCCGCTATCGGTATACCTATTATATTGTAAAAGAATGCCCAAAACAAGTTTATTTTTATATTTCTTACGACCTTTTCGGATAATGCGACCAATTTTTCAATATCCGAGAGGTCATTTTTTACGAGAATTATATCGGCGCTGTCAATCGCAATATCGGTTCCCGCACCTATGGCAATACCTATATCGGCACGTGTAAGGGCAACGGCATCGTTGATACCGTCTCCCACCATGGCAACGGTTTTTTTATCCCTTTGCAGTTCTTCGATTACCCTTGCCTTATCCTGCGGCAAAACCTCGCCTATCGCTTTTTCTATTCCCACCTGCCGCGCTACGTATTCCGCTACGCTCTTGCGGTCTCCCGAAAGCAAAACGGTATCTATTCCCCGTTTTTTCAGTTTTTCTACAGCGGCTTTGCTTGTAGGCTTTACGGTATCGCTTACCCCCATAACTCCGAGCAGCTTTGTATCGAAGAAAAACACGGGGGTTATATTTTCGCCGTATTTTTGCGTATCAACCTCTATTCCGTGCTGACTTGCCAAAAGCGAATTGCCCGCATATACCGTTTTTCCGTTTATATCCGCCTTAACCCCCATACCCGCGAGGGTTTCGGAGTTTTCGGCTTCAAATGCGCTGACCTTTGCTTTTTCGCAAAACGCCGTAATGCTTTTTGCTATCGGGTGAAGCGAAAGCTTTTCGAGGCTGTAGGCAATCCCGAGAAAATCATCGCCGAAGCTTTCTATAATCTCACAGGAAAGCTCACCGCTTGTAACCGTTCCGGTTTTATCGAGTACAACCGTATCGAGTTTTTCCGCCTTCTCGAGACTTTCCGCATTTTTAAAGAGTATGCCGTTTTTTGCCGCTACCCCGGTACCCACCATTACGGCAACCGGTGTGGCAAGCCCTAAAGCACATGGGCAGGAAATCACAAGAACCGAAATGGCGTGAATTAAAACCGTATCGGCATTTTTTGATATTATATACCAGATAATACCGGTTGAAACCGATATTATCATAACGGCGGGAACAAAGACACCGCTCACCTTACCTGCA
>JAGHTJ010000009.1 GCA_018065375.1 Candidatus Equinaster intestinalis
CGGAGCGTTCATTAACCCCCACCCTGCCCCATTGTAGCCCCGCGCTGCTGGGGTTTAATAGCGCCACCCTCTCAGCAGCGCCGCCCCCCCTAGAGTTACAACCTTGCTCTCGTACTCGGTAACTATATTTCCCTCAAAATCGCTGTTATGCAGGTCGAGTGAAACGTTTTTAAGCGTAAGCCCGAAATCCGACATCTGCTCAATCGAAAACTCGAAAAGACCTCTGTTATCGGTTTTAACGTGAATTTCCGCACCGCTTTTCATCAGCCGCTTATAGATGATAAGAAAGTTCTGCGCGGTGAGACGGTGGCAGGCATATTTCGTTTTCGGGAACGGGCAGGAAAAGTTTAAAAATATCCTGCTTACCGAATTATCGGGAAGATAGCTGTTCAAATACTCTGCCGAACATTTTATGAAAAGCAGATTTTTAAGCCCCATATCGAGCGCCTTTTCGCAGGCCGCCACAATAACATTTGCGCTCTTTTCAACCGCAATAAAATTTATATCGGGATTTTTTGATGCTATTTCGCAGGCAAACTGACCCTTGCCGCAACCTATTTCAAGCATTACGGGATTATCGTTCCCAAAATATCCGTTTATATCAATATAATCTTTAAAGGTAAGGGCTGTGTTGAAATCTCTGTCCTCTTTATCCACGATAAAAAGGTTTTCGCTACACGCCGCAAGACGCTCCTCAAGATTTTTCTTTCTTCGCATTCGCATAATTTTTTCACCCTAATTTGTAAATCTAACAGAAATTTTACCATAAAAACCGTTGCTTTTCAAGAGCATTTTATCTTGACTTTTGCGGTTTTCAAATATATAATGTAGATTGCTGTATGGCTAAATATGCGGGTATGGTGGAATTGGCAGTTTCACACCGAGCACCGCCGGTGGCGGATTCAGCGAGAGTGTGAAAAACGCAGTGCACGAGCAGATAAGCGCAGGCGCAATATGCGAGTATTCGCGCAAGGGGTCACGCGGGGCGTGGCTGCGGTAAATATCGTATTTTAGTTTATCCGGACTATAATTTCAACAGTTAAATATGCGGGTATGGTGGAATTGGCAGACACGCCAGACTTAGGATCTGGTGGGCAACCGTGCAGGTTCAAGTCCTGTTACCCGCACCAAAAATCTCGTTCCGAAGAACGAGATTTTTTTATCCGAGCCGCGGGCTTGGCATATCATCCGCCGAAGGCGGTATATCATCACGCGAAGCGTGTCTATCAGCAAAACCGGCGAATTCAAATATCCAACAATTAAAAACTTGAAAAATCGACAAAAAAGCTTTTTAAGTTTAAAATACTTGAAAAATTCCATATTTTTCGATTTGTATATTGTTATAAATATTTACAAAAAAATAAACGATTTTTGGTTAGTTTTTATATTGTAAAAACTATTAGTGATATGATATAATCACTTAATAATATATTATACATTTTTAGTGTATAATGTATTGCATGATTCACACTATGTTGTGGATTGAAATATTTTTTGCTTTTCGGAAACGGTGAAGTTAAGTGGGAAGCTGATACGTTGGTTTGTTCGGTTTGAAGATCTGAAATCGAACTCCGAGCGGCAAAAAAGGAAGGAGATAAACCGAATATGAAAATGGAAAAAGCAAAACTTGAGGTTGTTATATTCAATGCGCAGGATATAATTGCCACAAGTTTTGGTGCGCTTTCTTTTACTGCGAGCAATTTCGCGGATGGAGTATTAGGTAATGCTGTTTTGGAATTCAGCAACGGAAATAAAATATCTATAAGCAATTATATTATGAAAAAAAATGGCGGCCAATATCTAAATTCATCTAAAGCGGCAGAAGCACTTGCGACTGACTTTAACGCTGCAACAGGTTTGGATCCCATTAGTGCAACGGAACTTAAATTCCGTTGCGGCGGAAGCATATACAATCTATCGGATATACGAACCAGTGATGATGATGCCCTCGATAGTCTATCCTCTTTTGACGGTATTTACCAGTGGATTGCCGAAAATTCTCTTTGGGTAAAGCAGTAATCATTTTTAGTATTTTACAGAGCATAATATTTTATCAGTTTTAAATTTTCGCACCGTTCTTCCCCCACAAGAACGGTGTGTTAATTTATTTTTCGGTTTTTATTCTTTAATTTTAAATTGGTTTTGCTTTAAAAGCTAAAGAATAAATACTGATTATGAGGGGAAATCTATGGAAAACACATTTAATAAAACGAAGCCGGTTTATTATCATCCGGCTATTGAGCGCTTGCGAGTTATTTTGATGCTGATTATGTGCATCAACCTATTTGGCTTCCCAGGCGCTATCGGTAATTTCATACAAAGTATGTGCAACTTTGTTTCTATCGCATTTTTTATCATTTCGGGTTATTTAGTCCTGCGCCCGGACAAAGACCGCTTAAAACGCATTGCCCGTTCAATCAAACACTGCGCCATTGCTTTTTTTATACTTGCAGCGGTTTATTTTGTGATCAATGCCGTTTATTATTATTTTCTCGGAATAAACATTTTTGCCATTATGGCGAATAAACGATTTTGGTTTAACTTTCTCGTAATGAATGTATGGCAGTTTGATATAGGCGGTTCAATATGGTACGTGCAGGCGCTGCTTTATGCCTACATTATCATTTATGTTTTAGATAAATTAAAGCTTTTAAAGTTTGATTGGCTCATTTTCATAATTTTTATGATTTTCACTATCGTTTCGGGCGAACTTTCGGGAATACTGAAATGGAATATTTTAGGATATTCATTTATCCCCGGAAACTTTTTAACTCGCGCTCTGCCCTATGTTCTGCTCGGCAACATCATACATAGAAACATAGATAAATTTTTAAAATTAACTTTTCTTAAATGCTTAATCGGTATAATCATCGGCTTTTTGCTTATGATTCTCGAAAACGGCGTATTGGATAAATTCGGCTTTACCGGATATTACGGACACCTGATAGGTATGCCGATTGTTGCATTTTTTGCTTGCATTCCGGCTTTTACCAAAAAAGACAGGCCGGGATTTGAAAAAAAGCTCGGGCTTTCACGAAAGCATGTAAATCACATATATTATTTAGCCCCTATTGTAAGCATTATTATTGCTATTATTTTAAAACTTGCAAACAATAAACTCACGGTAGCCGCCGCAAGTTTTATCAGTCTTATCACCTTTGCAAGTTGTTTGCTGATTTCTATTATTATGTCGTATTTCGCAAGAAAACATAATAACAGAAAAGAGAAAAAAGAAAAAACAAACTGTTCAAAATAAATATGTTAACAATACAAAATCGGGAGGGTACATACCCTCCCGATTTTAATGTTTTATGCTTTTATTTTACTTTACCGGTTCTGGCAAATCTCATACCCCAGAGGATACCTACCATAAGTACCAAAGCTATCGGGAGTGAAATATACCAGCTACGTACAAAGCCCGCTATTATGTAGCAGACGAAGGAAACGCCGGCTACCGTTAAAGCGTATGGCAGCTGTGTAGAGACGTGGTTTATATGGTTACACTGTGCACCTGCGGAAGCCATAATGGTTGTATCCGAAATCGGTGAGCAATGGTCGCCGCAAACAGCGCCTGCCATACAAGCCGAAACTGCGATTATTGTAATCTGACCGTCATTACCCGAGAATACGCTGAGTACTATCGGGATAAGGATACCGAATGTACCCCAAGAGGTTCCGGTTGCGAAGGAAAGTCCTACAGCGATAAGGAATATAATCGCCGGCAGGAAGGACTGAAGTCCCGCCGCTTTACTCTCGATAAACTGCGAAATGCAAATCTTTGCACCCAGGCTATCGGTCATAGTCTTAAGTGTCCAAGCGCAAACGAGAATCATTATTGCGGGTACCATAGCCTTGAAGCCTTCGGGAATTGCTTCCATACAACCCTTGAAACTGATAACTCTGCGGCACATAAAGTAGATAACCGCGAAAACAAGGGTTATAAAGGAACCGAATACAAGACCAACAGATGCATCACTATTTGAGAACGATGTGATGAAATCAAGATACTGTTCACTGCTCGAATCGAAGAAGCCGCCCGAATAAATCATACCGAATACGCAGGCAACTATGAGGAATACTACCGGGATAATAAGGTCACAAACCTTGCCCTTTGTGCCAACCTCTGCCTCTTTAGCATCGGCAAATTCATCACCTGTAGTGAAGATGTCGTCATTTTCGGTGGCGTTCTTTTCATGCTTTCTCATCGGGCCGTAATCGAAGCTTGTTACGGCGAGGAAAATCATCATTGCGATTGTAAGAAGCGCATAGAAGTTATAGGGAATTGCCTGAACGAAAAGCGACATACCGCTTGTAGAGCCTGCGCCCTTCGCAAATCCCGCAACTGCCGCCGCCCATGAAGAAATCGGAGCAATAATACAAACCGGAGCCGCGGTAGCATCAATTAAGTATGCCAGCTTTGCACGGCTTATCTTATTTCTATCGGTTACCGGACGCATTACCGAGCCTACGGTTAAGCAGTTAAAGTAGTCATCAACGAAAATCAGCACACCCAAAGCGATAGTAGCAAGCTGTGCACCCATACGGGTTTTGATATGTTTCGAAGTCCATCTTCCGAAAGCCGCAGAGCCGCCGGTTTTATTCATCATAGCAACCAATGCGCCCAAAAGCACGAGGAAGATTATTATGCCTATGTTATAGGAATCGGCAACGGTGTTTATAAAGCCGTCCTGGAAAACATGGGTCATAGTTGTTTCGAGATTTAGGTTTGAATAGATGAGTCCGCCGGCTAAAATACCTATAAAGAGGGACGAATAAACCTCTTTGGTAATAAGCGCAAGCACGATGGCTATAAGCGGAGGTAAGATGGAAAGTATCGTAGCATAAGCCGGAATATCCTTTCTTACCGTTTCGAGTGCAGTTTTGATATTTGCTTCAAAACCTGCATCATTGGTGAGGTTATCGGCATAGTTATCAACATACTCTGTTGCTACCTCGGGGTCAGAGAGGTCGGGAGCTTCAGCGGCAAAAACCGTAAGAGCACACAACGACATCAAAAGCACGAGCACAATGCCGAAACACAAAAATTTGTTGGCTTTTTTCATTTTTTCTCCTCCTAAAAAAATTACGTGAACCCAAAAAGAGCTCACGCATTAAATCTATAATGGTGATAGCGCTCCACAAAAAGTGACAGTCTGCAACATATTATCCTGCAGACCAGCAATAAAAAAGCGGGAACTTTTTTTACTGCTTCGGCGATTCTTCCTTTCATGCGCGGCTTCCCGACCGCAATCGCACTACTTATAAAAATCGCACCTCTATCCGATTACATAAAAAGTATACTACCTGCCGCACAAAAAAGCAAGCGTTTTTTATTCTTTCGCACCTATATAAACGGCATTTTCGCCGTCATATTCCTTAACATTAACCGAAATGGTCTCATTTTGGGAGGTTGGTACATTTTTTCCGACATAATCGGCCCTTATCGGTACCTCTCTATGTCCTCTATCCACCAAAACGGCAAACTGCAGAGTTTTGGGTCTGCCGTAAGCGAAAACCGATTCCATTGCCGCGCGGGCGGTTCTTCCGGTATAAAGAACATCATCTACTATAATTACGTCCTTATCCTGTATATCGCAGGGAAAATGACATTCTCCGGCAAGAGACGCCTTGGCGTCTTCGGTAAGGTCGTCCCGATGCAAGGTTATATCAAGGTAACCAACCGGAACCTTTATACCCTCAAATTTTTCTATGTTCTGTGCCAAAACTTGAGAAAGGGGTATTCCCCTGCTCTTTACACCGAGCAGGCAAACATTATCTACGCCCCGATTATGTTCAATTATTTCATGGGTTATTCTCGCCATAGCTCGCCCAATGGCAAGCTCATCCATTATTTGTATTCTTTCTTTCATGATTTCACCAATTCATCAATCAATTTGCTTATATACTCGGTATAAAGCTTACCGATAAACTCGGCACCGTATGGTGTGGGGTGAACACCGTCTGCCGCAAAATCGGTGGGGATTTTGCCGATATAAGCGCCGGCAAGCAGTCCGTCAGTCGGCAGATAAACGTCTGCAAACTCACGCGCAAGTTTTCTTACTACATCTATTTTAAAATCGAGGTCCTCTCTGAAAAACTCTTTTTCGGTGCCCGGTATCAAAAAGGGCTCAATCATCATAATTTTGGCATTTGTTCTCTGCTTTATTGCCGTGAGAACGGTGCGGTAATCCTTTTCGAATTCTTCATTACTACGCCACTTTTTTCCCTCGGCATGATGCCATACATCATTTACGCCTACCAAAATCGAAACAATATCGGGGTTTATATCAATAAAATCGGTTTCAAGGCGGTTTACAAGGTCACTTGTTTCATTTCCGCTCACCCCTAAATCAATAAACTCAAAATCTACATCGGGATATTTTTCTTTTATGAGGGGCGCCGCATACTTCGGATAGCCCTCACCCAAATTATGATAATCGCTACGGTCACGGTGGGCATCGGTAATACTATCGCCCTGGAAAAGAATTTTCATATAAATCGCTTCCTTTCTTTTACATAATTTTATCACTATTACCGAATAAAGTCAACGAGGTTTGCCAATACTATCTAAAATTCTGTTGTAAATTAAACGGAATTTTGTTATAATATAATTGCCAAAAATTTCAAGGAGGAATATATTATGGCTAACAGATTTGTATTAAACGAAACTTCTTACCACGGCGCAGGTGCCATCAATGCAGTTGCAGAGGAAATCACCGCGCGAGGCTTCAAAAAAGCCCTTGTTTGCTCTGACCCCGACCTTTTAAAGTTCGGCGTTACAGACAAGGTTTTGAAGGTACTCTCTTCTGCCTCTATCCCCTATGCAATTTTTTCCGAAATCAAGCCCAACCCCACAATCGAAAATGTGCAGGCTGGCGTTGAAACATTCAAAAACGAAGCTTGCGACTGTTTAGTAGCCGTAGGCGGCGGCTCCTCTATGGATACCGCAAAGGCAATCGGTATCATTATAAACAATCCCGAATTCGCCGATGTTCGCTCCCTTGAGGGCGTTGCTCCCACAAAAAACAAATGCGTTCCGATAATTGCAGTACCCACCACAGCCGGTACTGCCGCAGAGGTTACGATTAACTACGTTATTACCGATGCACAGAAAAACAGAAAAATGGTATGTGTAGATGTCCACGATATACCCGTTGTAGCAGTTGTTGACCCCGATATGATGTCAACCATGCCGAAGGGTCTTACCGCCGCAACCGGTATGGACGCTCTCACCCACGCCATTGAAGGTTATATCACAAAAGGTGCTTGGGAACTCAGCGATATGTTCCACTTAAAGGCAATAGAAATTATCTCCCGCTCACTCAGAAACGCCGTTGCCGGAACACCTGACGGCAGAACCGATATGGCGCTCGGTCAATATGTTGCCGGTATGGGATTTTCAAATGTAGGCCTCGGTATTGTTCACTCGATGGCTCACACTTTAGGTGCTCTTTATGACACTCCGCACGGTGTTGCAAATGCAATACTTTTGCCGACAGTTATGGAATACAACGCACCCGCTACCGGCGATAAATACCGCGATATTGCGGCGGCTATGGGTGTTAAGGGCACAGCTGATATGTCCATTGAAGATGCAAGAAAAGCGGCAGTTGATGCCGTTCGTCAGCTTTCAATTGATGTAGGCATCCCCACCGATTTAAAGGCCATTGTAAAGCGTGAAGACCTCCCATTCCTCGCACAGTCTGCTTTTGATGATGCCTGCCGTCCCGGAAACCCGAGAGAAACCTCGGTTGCAGAAATCACCGAGCTTTTCGAAAAGCTTCTGTAATTTTTGAGAGCTAAAAGCTAAATTAAACTAAAAATCCCAAGTCTGACGACTTGGGATTTTTTTAGATAAGCTCCATATCATTTAAAAGCTTTGCTGCTTCGTCAATACTTTCCTGCGTGATTTTGGAGGCTATTTTAAGGCGGTCTTTGGAAATTCTTGCTCTGCCCTCGAAAACCGCATTAAACCAGCGATATACCCACAAAAAAGGCAAAAGTAATTTGTGCTTTTTAAGCACTGGGAAAAGTAACGACATTTTATCATAATCCGGGAAAAGCAAAGTCCTGATTTTTTCTATTTTTCCATCATAAATAGCAGTTGTTATAGCACTAGTTTTAACCGTTCCGTATGTTCTGCCCGCAATAATAAAATCCTCTGCCTTTTTTGTAAGCTCGTCCATATTCGCAAATTCCTTGCCGAAACGTTCCCGTGTTATAACACTTAAGATTTCTGCGAATTTTTCGAGACCCGCTTCCTTTAATATTTCCTTTCGTTTGGGATTATCAATCTGATTTAAGAAACACAAATCAAGCAGGGGACGAAGTCCACAACCGCCCTCCTCAAAATGCTTGGCGGCGTGAGCAATATGAAAAAGATAGAACATTTCATCGCTCATTACATGCTCGAAGGAATTCTCATATTTAGGAGTGCTCTCCTCCCAAACTCTTTGAAGGACATTTTCAGATGCTGCTGCGCGACGATTAATTAATTTAAAATGCAATTCAATATGAACGCCATTCGGAGCTGTTATAGCCACATCACGAGACGTGACTTTTCCGATAGTATAATTTAATTTTTCAGCTATCAGCTTACATGCATTATTAAAATCCCCTTTTTTGACAAGAATATCTATATCACAACCAATTCGCATCCATGGTTCCGGATAAAGTTCTCTTAAAACCGCTCCCTTCAAAACGATAAACTGAATTCTGTTTTTTTCGAAAAAAAATGATAACTTTTTCAATTCTTCCATCTGCAAGGTAGTATTAACATTTGCAAAATAAACCGCTTTTTGAGCTTTAGGAAGTATTTCAGGACATAACTCGGTAAGTGCGTTTTGTCTCAACGCAGGCAAAAACAAATGCGGTGTTGAATGTTCAAGCGCGAGATTAAATGCCTGATTCAAAATATCGGCATTAATATATTTTTTCTGCATTTCACTCAACGGTTTTGAAAAAACCGAAGATGAAATCATCCAAAACATAACGTCTCTTTCGTTTACCACATTATCACCTCAAAAAGCAAACAACTATAAATTCCGATGTAATATTATTAGTAAATTTTACTCTTTTAATTCTAAATAATTAATAATATTTTTTGTTTTGTCAATACTTTCTTGTTCTATGCTACCAGCAGCTTTTATTCGCTTTTGCACGAAAGAGCCTCGACCTTGTAATATAGCCTTAATTGGACGGTACATCCAACAAAAGGGCAAAAGCCATTTTGCTTTTTTTAGTATTGGATAGTATGCAACCATTTGGTTGTATGGCAAGAAAAATAGATTTAAAATGTTTTTAGATTTTCCAGACATCGCACTTGCCATGGCGGTATTAGTCTTAATTGTTCCAAACACCATTCCATCTACTACAAAATCTGCCACATCTCGCATTTCTGTCGGCAAATTGCTTTCACTATCTTCAAACCAAGATTCGACAATTTGATTCGAAACATTTGCAAACTTAAGC
The DNA here is from genome assembly GCA_018065375.1 of Candidatus Equinaster intestinalis. Next base: position 9,472 of record JAGHTJ010000009.1, read on the forward strand.
ATTCCATTTGTTTTAAACATTAGTTCTAGTTTTTCTCTATTAATTAGCAAGGATTTATTAAGAACATATAAATCCAAAAAAGACCGTATTCCACATCCGCCTTCTTCAAAATGTTTTTCCATGTGAGCAATATGGTAAAAATAAAAAACTTCATCTGTCAAAGCATGTTCAAAACTACCTTCATTTTTAGGGTGTGCATAATCCCATATATTCCGTAAAATCGCAGATGACCCGATTCGTCGGTCTTGTTCAATTAAATCATAATGCAATTCAATATGAATAGAATTTTTTGAATGCAACGATATATCATGACTTTTCAACGGCGAAGATGTGTATTGCAATTCGTTTATAAGCAAAGTATATGCCTTTTCAAAGTCGGACGGTTTTACCAATATATCAACATCACAGCTAACTCTCATCCACGGTTCAGGATAATATTTTCTAATAACGGAACCTTTTAATGGAATAAATGCAATTTTATTTGTTTCAAATATCTTTGATACTTTTTCCAATTCTTCCTGTTGAAGGCTTGAAGTTATACTTGCAAAATATACTGCTTTTTTAGCTTTTCGAGTTATATCGGGATTTACCTGTGTAAGACCATTACATTTCAACGCTGATAAGAACAGTTGTGAAAGATAATGCGCAGATGCTATGTCATATGCCTTCTGCAATTTATTTGCAGTTATATTGTTAATTTGTTCTTTATCTAATTTTTCCCCAAAAAATGATGATTTCACAAGCCAAAACATAACGTCTCTTTCGTTTGCCACATTATCACCTCGAAAAAATATACCGTGGCGGTCTCCCACCACGATATATTATAACTTTAATTTTGCTTTTTGTCTACAAAAACTTAATCATTGGCGAATTTCTTTCTCTGAACAAGATAGAAGATAGCGCCGAGAACTATCCATACTCCGAGCATTATATAGGATTCTGTTCCGAAATGAACTCCCTCAAGGCCCGGTATCGGAATAAGCTGTAATACCATAAAGGCAAGCGAGAAGAGAACGCCGATTACAGCCATTATCTTAAGGAATGCAGAGCCGTCCTTATCGCGCTTTAAGGTAACGAGTGTAGCCGCGCTTGTGCACAAATATCCTATTGAAGCGCCGATAGCACTCATATCAACAAACCAACCGAGCGCCTCACGACCGAGTATCGGACCCGAAAGCGAAATGATGATACAGAAAATCATAGCATTTTTCGGAGTTTGATATTTACTGTCGAGCTTACCGAACCATTTGGGCAGATAACCGTCTCTGCTCATAGAATACATAAGTCTGGAAGAAGCAAGGTAGAATCCCATAATACCAGAAAGTACCGCGCAGGAAACACCGACACCGATAAGAACCTTACCGAATGTTCCGAGCAGTTCTTCTGCCGCAATAAGGAGTACCCAATCGCCTGCCATAACTCTATCAGGCCAATACTGGAGTGCCGCCGCGGCAACGGTATTATTCGAGGTATAAACGAAGCAACCGAATGCAATGGCGATTACCATTATGCCCATAACCTTTTTATAAGAGAACTTGAATTCCTCCGCCGCCTGCGGAATGGTATCAAATCCTACGAATGCCCAGGGAGCGATAGCAAATGTGGCAAGAATTGCCGACATAACGCCGCCCGTACCCTTATGAGCAAAATCGCCTATATTAGCCGTGGTAGCACCTGCCGCCATAGCCGCTTTTTTATCAAAGCCCCAAATGGGTTCCATATTGATACCCTTTGATTTTGCCGAAACTATACCTGCAATGCAGAGTGTAAATGCACAAATCGCAAGCAAAGCGGCAAGAACGGTTTGGATGAATCCGGCTTTTTTAACACCGATAATATTAAGTATTCCGAAAAGAATAAGTATACCGAATGCCAGAATCATCTCGCCGAGCCATACATCAAAGCCGGCTATCTGATAGTGAAAACCGAATTTGAGAATATCTGCGCTGCCGTCAAGTCCGTCTACAATAAGACCGATAGCCGTGGAGTTCATCGGTACATTTGTAAGGTATGCCGCAACCAAAAACCAGCCGCAAAGATATGCCGCAGTTTTGCCGAAGCACATTTTCGTAAATGTGAATTCGCCGCCCGCTTTGGGGTATTTAGGCACCATATAGGCATAACTGCAGGCGATTATTACCATAACGAGTGCGCCAAGCACCATAGCGATAGCCGTACCGGCAACACCCGAATTGGGCAGAAATTTCTTGCCAGGGTTGATAAACGAACCCCAGCCGATTATACAGCCGAATGCGATTGCCCAAACATTTGCGGGACTGAGCGATTTTTGCAAGCCTTGTGAAGAATTCGAATTGTTATTTGCCATAATAATTTTCCTCCTTAAATATAAACTTAAACATCGTAAGTTTTATCTATTGCTTTGAGTTCCCTGAAGGTGTCGATTTCCACGATATCTTCATCTTTGCAGGGAATTATCTCTACCTTGTACTGTCCCTTATAAACCTGATTCGGAACAGTTTCCCAATATCTTTCCTTACCGCCGGGAGCAAGATATGCCTCCTTGATATGCTCGGAAAGCTTTGCACCGTCTGCCGCATTAAAGTAGTAAATACCTACCATCTGATGACATTTTATACCGCCGACTCTTTCTTCGTCAACACAGCCGTCCTTATCCGAGGTAAGGCACCAGTCATCAGTTCTGTCCTTATAAATACCGAGAACGTTTGAACGGTAATTATACTTTCGGATTATCTTCGGATTTGATACGAGCAGGTCAGCCTCAAGAATGTAAGCGTTTTGCATAAGGTAGCGGGCTGTCATAGCCGAAGAAATGTTGTTTGCCTCATTATAAGAGGGGTTTTCCAAAAACTTTATCATCGGATATTTGTAAAGAAGCTGGTCAAACTGTTCCGCAAGATAGCCTCTTACTATGTAAATCTCATCAATACCGGCCTCAAGACAGGCATCAAGCAGAGTATCAATAATTCTCTTGCCGTTTACCCTTACGAGGGGCTTGGGAGTATTGAGTGTAACCGGAACAAGGCGGCTACCGAAACCTGCGGCAATGAAGATTGCCTTTTTTGCACGGTAGGGCTCAAGGGCATCTATACCGGCAGAGGTTATAACGCCATCTGCAATAAATCCCAGCTCGGTAAACTCTTTAACGATTTTATTGATTGTGCCGAGTGAATGTCCGGTAAGCTCCTCCATTTGACGTTGAGTAAGAGATTCCTTACTCGTTGCAAGAACAGAGAGAATATCGAACTGCTTGCGAGTTAATTCCATAAAACTTCCCCTTTTCGTTTTTGTTCAATTTCAGATTACAGTAATCATCACGCTGAACAAATATTATCATTTTTTAGATTTTCAAGCGCAACGAAACCCCGTGTTCAAAACACAGGGCAATAATTCGTTTGTCTGAACATTATTATACACACTTGAACAAGATTTGTCAAGATTTTCTTTTAAAATTTTATATTACAAATTCTTCGCAGTTGCCGAATTCAAGAATATCGGCTATTCTCTTGCAAGTATACCAATTGCGATAATTCGCGTTTTATTGATTGGTTTCGTTTTTTAATTGATTTATTCTTTTAGATATATCAAAATGTTGTGCAATAGCCAACGGTAACAGAGATACTATATTCATTACCACAATAACTCTCCAATCAAATCCAAATTTAGACAAGGCCAATACTCCAACGATTTTCAAAACGCCTCCAACTGGAACAAAAAGCAAGAGTAATAATTATAATTACACTTAAATCACTTGTTTTTTAATAAAATTTTAATAAAATTTTTTGACTCTTTTAATGTAGTTTTATCGAAAACAAAAACAAATATCGTAGTTATTATGGAGATACAAATTGTAAATATAAGTGACCAATAAATCCAAGAACCCCAACTAACAATTTTAACCTCTAAAATGCGTGAAACAACGCAAGAACCGCCGATTAATAGCAACGATAAAACTAATCTAACAAAAGATTTAATATTAGATACACCCAAAATATGCTTATTTGAATAGTAGATAGTATCAATACACCTCCATCCTAACGCACAGAGCATACCAATAACAACACCGCAAATCCCCCATAGTTTAGTGCATAAAAGTCCAACCGTAATACTTATTGCTGCCTCTATTACTGCTCTCCATTTTGTTTCTTTAAAATGTCCAGCCGCATTTATCAACGAGCTTCCCGGCAATTTCAAAATATAAAACGCCGATGCCAACGTAAATATAATTGCAAATACCGGATACTCGTAATTAATATCTGCATTTAATGTATACAATTTAACAAATGGAATAATTACCAGTGCTGTAACTGAATACACAATTGCAACAACTGCAAAGAAAACCATTTCTAACATACCGTATGCTTTCTTTGTTGTCTCGGCGTAATCCAATGCTATACTTTTTCCTAAATACGGAGTTAAGGCAGTACTCAAATTTGCGCAAATAGTTTGCAATCCTGTAAAAACAACATTGTACACTGAAAAAATGCTTGCAGCTTCCAATCCCACCATACTGGATAAAATCAACGTTGGACAACCAACCGATGCAATTCCGGCAAACTGATGTACCATCGCATCATTTCGTTTTTGAACAGCCAAATAATTAGGCGGCATTTTCTTGAAATCAGAATATTGGGGATATTTCTTTTTAACATACCACAAAAGCAAAAAAGCGCGGCACACATACGAAAGTGTAATTGCAAGTTGCACAACAATTACGCTTGTTCCAATATTTATAAGAACAAACGAAAGCACTATACCAAAAAGTATACTTATCGCCTGAACAACATTACAAATATATACTCTCTGATCCGAATACAACAGAGACCGACAACTACCAACTGCGAAAAATTCCGAAGCACCATACATAAAAATCACAAACAACAAGCATGAAATAAAGGCATAACTTCTATTTGAATTTATCAGTGTAGGATAAACGGCAGCAACAACCAATGACACGATGCAGTAATAAAATCCACATTTAGTAAACACATTATTTGTTGAATGCAACATACCCTTAACAGTCCGCACATCATTGTTTGCCATCGGCAAATATAAAGCTTGAGTGGTAGCAGTAGCTATTCCGGCACCAACCAAACTTATATATGTAACGATAGTCTTACCCGTAGTCACAATACCGTTAATTTCAGAACCGTAGTGAGTAATTATCAATGACGGAATTATTAGATCCATTAATATATTCAAGCCTTGTGGCAATAAGCTTGTAAAAATATTTGATAAAAACTTTTTCATAAATCCTCTTTTAACATATTATTTTTTGTTTCTTTTTTTATTCTTTCAATATTAAAAAGCAACGAAGGGATTACTAAAAATATGGCCATTCCAGATGTTGTGCCAATTAAAGGGTTAAATATTCCGTAGACAATTATGCATATAAATATCGGCATATATTGTTTTATGCTCCCCGTTTCGCCAAAAAACATCTGATTCTTCTGGTTAGCAAAAAATTCTTTTAGCAATAATACTAAAAAAACAATTCCTACTATTCCGTAACGAGCCGCAAAATCAAATACTTCAGAATGCATACCTACACGAGTATATTCGGCATCATACACCATGCCGACCCCAAATATTGGCACACGGCAGAACGTTTTTACGCTCAATATGTATCTATCAATTCTACCAGAAAGCGTTTCACCGCCTCCACCGGAAGAGTAAGAGAATAAATCTTTTAATCTTGTTTGATAAAATTGGTTAATTCCGGAGATATTACTTACTAAATCGCCTATGTAATCAATAAATAATATAAACAATACCAATAACATAAATCCCAAAAATATTGCCAAAAGCTTTGACTTTACCGATTTAAGTTGTACATAATAGAAAAAAGCAATTATGCCAATACACAAAGCAATAAGATTTATAAAGGAACCCGCCGTAATTACATATACCGAATTAATAACAATCGCAGCAATAGCCAAAATCTTATAGAAAATATTTTGAAAATTTTTCAAAATATAGCATGCCATTATTATTAGTATAACACTTGCAAATACCGTTCCTATAGTTCCTATATTAGTTAATTTATACTTATCATATGTTACGCCGCCTGTTACGTATTTTTGGACGTTTGGATCCTCGATAAGTGCTTTTATATTAACTATTGCCACATAAGATTGCAAAATAATAAACCATTTCCACAAAAAGTCCAAGCTATTATCGTTAGTTCTTTGAACAAAAACAATCATAGGAAAATAGAATAATATATTGGCAAAAAGATTACCTATTTTCGTAGTATCCGATGCTCTATAATAAGATACTGCCATATACAGGCTTAACACGAGTAGCAGCAATACAGAAACATTAACATCCGGGATATTTCTTCCAATGGCAAAAGCACACAAAAAAGCACACAAAATAATGACTATACCCAAATTCATATTTTTTGAATAATAAGGAAGAATCATCAGTGAACAATAGAAAAAAATTAATAACTTCTCAATTGCAATTCCGAGATTAAATGTTTTTAACGATTTCTTCATTCAGTTACACTCCGTTGCTTTTGGGGATTAATAGTATTTAAATTAACACCACAAAATAATTTTTCATACTTATTATACATTATTTCACATCTATAATTTTTGTTGTAAATGTCTTCACAACCATCCTGCAATAATTTATACTTATCTGCATCCATGCATTGCAATACTTTTTCTGCTATATTTTCAGCGTTTCTTTCGATAAAAAATCCATTATATCCATCATATAAAATTTCAGGGATGCCTCCGACTTTTGTTGCCAATATAGGAATATTAAGACTCATTGCTTCCAATAATGATATTGGTATTCCTTCCATCAATGATGGCATAATCAAAATATCAAATAAATCAGACATAATGGCCTTGACATTATCGACAACACCCAAATATTCTACAGAACAATTTGAATTTTGATTTGTTAATGTGCTAAAATCAAAATTATCAACATTTTCTCCAACCAAAACAATTTTTACGTTTTGAGAAACATTAGATAAATACTTAACCGCTTCCAACAAATATTTATAACCTTTATGATTATTTAGCACACCTACAAAGCCTATTTTAAATGTTCCTTTGTCTAAAACATGTTTTTTTGCCACCACATCGACACCATTTTGAATCGCATGTGAATTGATATTGAAAACTCTCTGATAATACCTTGCGCACTCATTTGAACACGAAATAAATGTACATTTTCTACCGATTTTTTTAAATAATACTTTATAAAAAAATCTTACGAATAATTTTTCATCACTGTACACATGCCCGTGAAAAACAACAAAAGTATTTTTGGGACACCTTCCAAACATACCTATAACAGCCGGGCAATGACAAATCAATATAATTTCAGATTCAGGATTTTGTAATGCTATCTCATTTACTGCTTTAGATATATTTCGTCCTGTAATTATATTAGGAATAAATCCAATTTTTTTCCTAATATAATAAACCCGAGAATTTAATGAATTAGCCAAATGATTGGTTTCTTCATTCTCGATTCCCATTATATAGACTATATTTCCCTGTTCCATTTCCATTT
>JAGHTJ010000152.1 GCA_018065375.1 Candidatus Equinaster intestinalis
GGCGTTGTAAAAAAAGTTCAGGCATATATTCAGCTTGACGGTAAGGAGCCCTCAATTCCCGCTTTGCGCAACTTTATTAAGGATGTTATAACCGATGTTGCACCTGAGCCGATTAAAATTGAAACCATTATTGAGGAGGTTGCCCGCACATACAGAGTTACCGATGCGGACATTCTTTCAAACAAAAAAACCTCAAGTATAGTGCTTGCGCGGCAGGTTGCAATGTATATTGCCCACGAGATAACCAATCTTACATATGAAAAAATCGGTGAAAGCTTTGGTAAAGACCATTCCACCGTTCTTTACAGTGTAAGAAAAACCGAGGAGTATCTTAAAGACAAGCCCTACGAAAAAGGCATTGTTGACGAGATTATTCGCAATATAAAAGAATAAGTTATTAACAAAATTAACATTTATTAACCGTAATTTTTCAACATCGCGGTTAATAAAAAAATTTAAGTAATTTTTTCCACTTTTTATAGCTGAAAAAATAAACATTAAAAACACCAATTAAAAAGCGGACCGGCACCACTTTTTAACAATTTCACCAAGCATAATAATACTGTTATTTTTAATATTTACTCTAAGGGAGGAAAACAAAAATATGGAAATTTCATTAAACAGAGAAGAATTACTTGAAGCGGTAGGTCATTTATCGAGAATTGTTACAAATAAAACATCACTGCCTGTTCTTTCGGGTATACTTTTATCTGCCGAGCAGGGCAAGCTCACCCTTATCGGTTACAACCTCGAAATGGGAATTAAAAAGGAAATATATTCAAACACCAAAACTGAGGGCGATATTGTAATTGATGCTAAGATTTTCGGTGAAATTTTAAGAAGAATGAACGGCGCAAATGTTGAAATTTCTACAGATGACCGCCTTATGTGCCATATTAAAAGCGGCAGCGCCGCATTTGATATTATGGGCATGGCGGCAACAGATTTTCCCGAAATGCCGGCGGTAGCAAAAGAAAATACAATTATTTTAAGCGGCGAAATTCTTAAAAATATGGTAAGGAGAACAATTTTTGCCGTTGCTCAAAGTGAAGGGCAAAGACCTATACTTACAGGTGTTAAGGTAAGTATTAAGGACGGTAATCTTCAGTTTGTTGCGATTGACGGATTCAGACTTGCTATAAGAAACGAAAAGGTTAATATTGCAGGAGATGCCGATTTTATAGTTTCAGGAAAAAGCATCAGTGAGGTTATTAAGCTTATAACCGACGAAAATGAAGATATCAATATAAATGTTGCAAGAAATCTTATAAGCTTTGAAATTGAGGGTTATACATTTATTTCGAGACTTTTAGAGGGCAGCTTTGTTGATTACAGCAAAACTATACCCGCAAATTATAAGCAGAGAATTTTTGTTGACACTAAAGAGCTTATTGATACTATCGACAGAATAAGCCCTGTTATAAACGATGTTTTTTCTACTCCCGTAAGATGTATAATCAGCGCTGATAATATTCTTTTCAGCTGTTCTTCGAGTGTAGGCAGAGCAACCGAAAACTTCCCGATAAATCTTGAGGGTGAAGAATTTGAAATCGGTCTTAACAGCCGTTATTTGCTTGATGCATTGCGCGCGGCAGAGCAGGACAAGGTTAAAATTGAATTTAACGGCGCAACATCGGGTATTCTGATTAAGCCCTTCGAAAACGATGAATTTCTTTATATGATAATGCCGATGAGGTTAAAATAATGGAAATCTCCATAAAAGATGAATTTATAAAACTTGATTCTTTGCTTAAGTATGCGGGTGTTGCTTTTACCGGCGGCGAAGCAAAAATGATGGTTTTGGAAGGTAAAGTGAAGGTTAACGGTGAAGTGTGCCTTATGCGCGGCAAAAAAATACGAAAAGGCGACACTGTTGATGTTTCACGTGAAACAATTAAAATTATATGATACTCGAAAATATTTCTCTTAAAAATTACAGAAATATAGAGTTTGCCGAAATTGCGGCAGATAAAAATATGAACATTATCTGCGGCGATAACGCGCAGGGAAAAACAAATTTAATAGAGGCTATCTGGCTGCTTACGGGAACTAAGAGTTTCAGGGGTGCCAAAGAAAACGAGATTATTAAATTTTCAAGCGAAAAAGCAATTATAAACGCAAAGGTTTTTTCGCATGGGCTCGAGAGTGAAATTAAAATAGAAATCGGCGAAAAAAAAACATTTTTTGTAAACGGCAAAAAGGCGAACGGAACAGATTTGCTCGAAAAGTTTAATGCCATTGTTTTTTCGCCGAATGATATAAGCCTTGTATACGGCGAGCCGAGCTTCAGGCGTAAATTTTTAGATGTTTCTATTTGCCAGATTTATCCTAAATACGCGCAGTATCTTAAAAATTATGCAAGAGCGCTTACACAAAGGGCAAGTATTCTCAAAGAAAGCAAAAACGATGCATCATTAAAATTTTTTCTCGATGATTTCGAAAACGAGCTCGTAAAAAACGGAGAAAAAATCATAGAATACCGCAGGCGGTACCTTAAAAAACTGCTTTTTTATGCCCCCGATATTTATCACGATTTATCGGGTAAAAAAGAAAAAATAGATATTGAATATCTATGCTCGGTAAAGTCCGACTTTTTATCGGAGCTCAAAGCAAACCGAAAAGAAGACATATTAAAGGGTGCAACAAGCGTTGGTCCGCACAGAGACGATATGGTTTTCTTGATAAACGGCAAAAGAGCAAAGGAGTTTTCATCGCAGGGCCAAAAGCGGAGCATTGCGTTAACATTAAAGCTTGCGAGCGCGCAGATATTAAAAGAAATAACCGGCGAACAGCCCGTGGCTTTGCTCGATGATGTTATGAGCGAGCTCGATAAAACGCGGCAGGATTATATACTGAATCACATAAGCAATTGGCAGGTTTTTCTTACCTGCTGTGAAAAGGCGCATTTTGAAAATCTCGCAAAAGGCAAAATTTTCAGTGTTAAAAACGGAGAGATAACTTAAATGTATATTCATTTGGGACTTGACACCGTAATAAAGCAAGAGGACATTATAGGTATTTTTGACCTTGATACCTCCACTGTTTCGAGGCATACCCGAAATTATCTGCGCGATGCCGAAAAAAACGGGGAAGTAATAAATGTTACAAATGAGCTGCCCAAATCTTTTATAGTTTGTTCCGATAAGGGCGGCAAAAACAAAAAAATTTATATTTCGCAAATTTCTTCTGTTACACTTCTTAAACGAAGTGACTTTTTGAAGGCAGAAGAGTGATATTTTAGAAACGGAGAAGAAAAATGGCAGAAAACATCAATTCACCGGTAAATGAAAAGTATGATGAAAGCTCCATACAGGTACTTGAGGGGCTTGAAGCGGTAAGAAAACGACCGGGTATGTACATCGGCTCCACAGGGGAAAGGGGTCTGCACCATCTCGTTTATGAGATAGTGGATAACTCTATCGACGAGGCGCTGGCAGGCTACTGCGATAAAATAACGGTTGAACTGCTTGACGACGGCATTGTGCGCGTTGCCGATAACGGCAGAGGTATACCGGTGGGCATTAACCCGCAAAAGGGCATACCTACGGTAACGGTTGTATTTACAATTCTCCATGCCGGCGGTAAATTCGGCGGTAGCGGCTATAAGGTTTCGGGCGGTTTGCACGGCGTTGGTGCATCGGTTGTTAACGCGCTTTCATCCTTTTTGGAGGTTGATGTTAAGGACGGTAAGCATATTTACCGCCAGCGCTATGAAAAGGGAAATATTGCCACCGAGCTTGAGGTGATTGGTGACACCACCGAAACGGGAACAACCGTAACCTTTAAGCCCGACCCCGCAATATTCACCGATACTACGGTTTACGATTACGATACCCTCATTAACCGCCTGCGTGAGCAGTCTTTCCTTAATGCGGGCATCCGAATTGTACTTACCGACCGCAGAACCGGCTTTGAGCCCAGAGAAACCGACCTTTGCTTTGAGGGCGGTATAAAATCTTATGTTGAATTTTTGCTCAGCGGTATGAAAAAGGACCGCCTCAACAAAGAGGTTATTTACCTTAACACAACGCAGGGCGATGCTTCGGCGGAAATCGCGTTTTTGTGGTCTACGGCTTATGATACAAAGCTTATGACCTTTGCAAACACCATTCATACGGTGGACGGCGGTACTCATGAGCAGGGCTTCAGAATGAGTATTGCAAACGCCATTAACAAATACGCCTTTAATTTCAAAAAGCTTAAAGAGGGCAACCCGAAATTAAAGGGCGAGGATATTATGGAGGGTTTGGTTGCTGTTGTTTCGGTAAAGCTTACCGATGCGCAGTTCGAAAGCCAGACCAAAGCCAAGCTCGGCAACACCTTTATTCGCACCATGGTGAGCAACCTTGTTAACGATAAGCTTTATGCTTATCTTGAGGACCACCCGGCTGAAGCAGGCATAATAATTGATAAATGTATTGCCTCCTCAAATGCCAGAGAAGCGGCGCAAAAGGCAAGAGAGGCCTCCCGCAACAAGTCCGGCATAGGCGGCAAAACAAGAATGCCCGAAAAGCTTACCGACTGCATTTCGGATGACCCCACAAAGACCGAAATCTTTATAGTAGAGGGAGATTCCGCAGGCGGCTCGGCGGTTGAGGGCAGAAACTCCACATATCAGGCAATTCTGCCGCTTTGGGGCAAAATGCTCAATGTTGAAAAGGCAAGAGAAGATAAGGTTTACGGCAACGATAAGTTAACACCTGTTATCGTAGCTCTGGGTACGGGTATCGGCGAAAACTTTGATATCGAAAAGCTGCGCTATGATAAGATAGTTATTATGGCGGATGCCGATGTTGACGGTAGCCATATCAGAACGCTGCTTTTAACCTTCTTCTTCCGCTATATGCCCGAGCTTATCGAAACGGGACATATTTATTTAGCACAGCCCCCGCTTTTCCGCGTTTCAAAGGGCAAACAGCATTTCGATGCGTTTACAGATGAAGAAAAAGCGATGTATATAGAAAAGCTCGGCGGCTCTGCCGATGTTCAGCGCTATAAGGGTCTTGGTGAAATGGACCCCGATCAGCTCTGGGAAACAACACTTAACCCCGAGGCGCGCACAATGCTCAAGGTATCTATGAGCGATGCCGCCGCGGCAGACGAAGTGTTTACAATGCTTATGGGCGAAGAGGTTGAGCCGAGAAGACAGTTTATCGAAGAAAATGCGCTCTTCGCAACCGATTTGGATATTTAAGAAAGGGGACGAGCAAAAATGGCAAAACAGGAAAAGGTTTATTGGCCCGAAACAGAAAATACAAATATTGTCCCCGTTGAGATAGTTGACGAAGTTAAGGGAAGCATGCTGCAGTACGGTATGTCGGTTATTGTCGGCCGTGCACTGCCCGATGTTCGTGACGGACTCAAGCCCGTTCACCGCCGCATACTTTACACTATGTATGAAAACGGCCTTACCCCCGATAAGGCTTACCGTAAGTGCGCCGATACCGTTGGCTCGGTTTTGGGCAGATACCATCCGCACGGCGACTCTTCGGTTTACGATGCAATGGTAAGAATGGCGCAGGATTTTTCTTTGCGCTATCCGCTTATAGACGGACACGGCAACTTCGGTAATATCGACGGTTATCCCCCGGCGGCTTACCGTTATACCGAGTCTAAAATGAACAGGCTTTCGGTAAATATGCTCGACGATATTGATAAGGATACCGTTGATTTTGTTCCCAACTATGATGACCGACTCAAAGAGCCGGTAGTTCTGCCCGTTCGTTTCCCGCAGCTTTTGGTAAACGGCTCATCGGGTATTGCTTTCGGTATGGCTACCGAAATTCCGCCCCATAATTTAGGCGAGGTTATTGACGGTATGTGCTGCCTTATCGATAACCCCGATGCCGATGTTGCCGAGCTTTGCGAGTATATAAAGGGCCCCGATTTCCCGACAGGCGGCCTCATTATGGGCAGAGCGGGTATCAGGGCTACCTATGCTACGGGCAGGGGCAAAATAATTATGCGCGGCAAAGCCGAAATTGAGGAGACCTCCGGGGGACGCTTCCGCATAGTTATAACCGAGATACCCTATAAGATTAAAAAGAAAGATTTAGTAAAGAAAATCTACGATTTGGCTGCCGATAAGAGAATAGAGGGAATAGACGATGTTGTTGACTATTCCTCAAAGCGAGACGGCGGTATCAGAATAGTAGTTGACATCAAGCGCGATGCCAATCCGCAGGTAGTGCTAAATAAACTTTATTCCTACACCGATTTGCAAACCACATTCGGCGCTATATTGCTCGCGATTGTGGACGGCAAGCCGAAAGTTTTAACCTTAAAGGAAATGCTGCAGAGCAGTATTGATTTCCAGTGCGAGATAATCGAGCGCCGCACCCGCTTTGAAATGAACAAGGCGAAAGAGCGCGCCCATATTCTTGAGGGACTTAAAACGGCACTCGATTTTATCGATGAGGTTGTAAACATTATCCGCACGAGCAAAACCATACCCGAAAGTAAGGAAAGACTTTCCGAGAGATTCGGTCTTGACGATGCGCAGACTACCGCTATCGTTCAGATGCAGCTCGGTAAGCTCGCAGGTCTCGAAAAGCAGAAAATCGAGGATGAGTTAAAGGAAAAGCTTGCATTTATTAAAGAATGCGAGGAAATTCTTGCCGACCACGCAAAGGTTCTCGATATAGTTAAAACCGAGTCGCTCAATCTCCGCGATAAGTATGCCGATGACCGCAGGACCGAAATCACCGCCGTTTCGGGCGAGGTTGATATTGAAGACCTTATTCCCGAAGAGGAATGTGTAATAACCAAAACGGTTAACGGTTATATTAAGCGTGTACCCGCGAGTGAGTACAGCGTTCAGAACCGCGGCGGCAGGGGCGTTAAGGGCCTTACCACCCGCGAGGACGATGTAACCGAGAATATGTTTGTTTGCTCCTCGCACGATTATATTATGATGTTCACTAACTTAGGCAGAGTTTACCGCCTTAAGGCGTATGAGCTGCCCGAGGGTACCCGCACCTCAAAGGGTATGAATGTTATAAATATAGTTCCCCTGCAGGAAAACGAGAAAATCACAATCGTTCTGCCCTGCCCCGAAATTGACGGCGAGCAGTTTATCTGCATGGGCACCAAAAACGGCACTATCAAGCGCACGAGTATGGACGACTTTAAGAATACGAGAAAAACGGGTATTATCGCCCTCGCGCT
>JAGHTJ010000082.1 GCA_018065375.1 Candidatus Equinaster intestinalis
ATCACCGAATAATAGTTGCTACATTTTCATCTAATATTCATCGTATTCAGCAGATTATTGATGAAGCACAGCGTTGTGGCAGAAAGGTTGCCGTTTCGGGCAGAAGTATGCAAAACGTAGTAAATGTCGCATCACAGCTTGGTTATTTAAGGGTAAACGAGGGCGTTCTCATTGATGTTGAAACCATAAAACGATATACCCCCGAGCAGCTCGTAATAATTACAACCGGCTCGCAGGGTGAGCCCCTTTCGGCTCTCCACCGAATAGCCTCGGGTGAGCATAGAAGCGTAGAGGTTTGCCCCGGTGATATGATTATAATTTCGGCAACACCGATACCGGGTAACGAAAAGCTCGTAAGCAATGTTGTAAATGAGCTTATGAAACGCGGAGCCAATGTTGTATATGAAAAAATGTACGATGTTCACGTTTCGGGCCACGCCTGCCAGGAAGAACTGCGGCTGATGTTAAGCCTGCTGAAACCCAAATACTTTATACCGGTACACGGCGAGCAGAAGCATCTCGTTAAGCATGCGGGTCTTGCAATCAGTATGGGTATGAGCGAAAGTAATATCGTAATAAGCAATATAGGAAACGTTATTGAGATTACAAATCAGCATATCAAGGTAGTTGACACCGTGCCGGCGGGCAGAGTTTTGGTGGACGGTCTCGGAGTAGGCGATGTAGGAAGCGTGGTTTTGCGAGACAGACTTCACCTTTCCAAGGACGGAATAATCATAATCGCTCTCACCGTGGATTCGGTTACAAGCGAGGTTTTGGCGGGTCCCGATGTTGTTTCCCGCGGATTTGTTTTTGTAAAGGAATCCGAAGAGCTGATGAACGAAATTACGGACATTGCCTGCGATATACTTGAAAATAACTATATCGGCGGCAACAGAGATTGGAATACTCTTAAAGCAAAACTGCGTGACGGCGTATCAAAATATCTTTACGAGCGCACCCGCAGAACACCCATGATTTTACCGATTATTATGGAAGTATAATTTTTACGAAAGGATGATACCGATGAAAAACAAATTAAAAGGCACTTCGGTTGTGGTTTTATGCCTTATACTGCTTGCTTTTTCGGTATCTGCCATTTTAGCATTTTATAATAAAATTGCCGCGGCTGTAGCTTTTGGAATTGCTTTAATACTCTTGATACTCCTGATGATTTTCAAAAATAAAATCAAGCAAAAGTATTTTAACAGCGTTTCCAAAGCGGCATTTGCCATGGGCGGCAGGGAAGTAAGCGCGCTTGACAGCGCAACCTTCCCCGTAATGGTTTTAACCGAAACCGGTGAAATTTCCTGGTGCAATAAGGCTTTTTCAAATACCGTGTGCAGTAGTGAAAGGGTTGTAGGCAAAAGAGCAGGAGATTTGTTCGATAATGTAACACTTGATAAGCTGACAAAACTTGGCAGTACCGAAACGGTGCTCGGCGATAAAATTTTCAAGGCGTTTTCGGTGGGCAGTGATTTCAGGGTAATCTATTTTGTAGACCAAACCGAGCTTAAAAGGACGGCATCGGAATACAAATTTTCGCGTCCGGTTGTGGCAATGCTTGAAATTGATTCACTTGAGGAAATGCTCAAGGACGAAAACGGAAGCCGCAGAGCCCAGGTAATAGGTGATATACAAGAGCTTATTGAAAATTGGTTTTCCTGCACGGGCGGAATCGTGAGAAATGTATCCGAAAGCAGATTTTTCCTTGTTTTCGAGGAACGTTATTTAAGAAAATTCGAGGAAGAAAAATTTGATATTTTAGAAAAGGTAAGAGCCTACGAATTCAGGCAAACCAATAGTTTAACCCTTTCGGTAGGTGTAGGCTACGGTTCAAAAAGTCTTAAAGAATGTGAAATTCTTGCAAGACAAATGCTCGAAATGGCACTGTCCCGTGGAGGAGACCAGGCGGCAGTTAAAAGTCCTGATACCGAATACCGTTTTTACGGCGGCGTAAAGGCGGCAGGCGAAAAGGGCTCAAGAGTCAGAAGCAGAATTACCGCAAACTCCCTTAAAAAGCTTATAAATGCAAGCTCCCACGTAATTGTTATGGGACATAAGTTTTCCGACCCTGATTCCCTCGGCTCGGCTCTCGGAATAGCGGCTATAGTTCGTTCTTTAGATACTCCGGTAAGCATTGCGGTTGATAAAAAAACATCTATGGCAAAATCACTCATTGATTTTTGCGATGAAAACGGACTTGCCGATTTGTTTACAGAACCTGGTAAAGTGTTGTCGGGTATAGACCAGAATACCCTGCTTATACTTACCGATACGCACCGCGATTCTTTTACCGAATCCGAGGAGCTTTGCAGAGCGGTTTCCAAGAAGGTGGTTATCGACCATCACCGAAAGTCAACCGATTATGTAAAGGATTCACTCATATTTTACAATGAGCCGATTTCTTCCTCTGCCTGCGAAATAGTTGCAGAATTCTGGCAGTATATAGGAAAAGAAAATATCGGCAAGCCGTATGCAAACGCTCTGCTTGCGGGTATAATGCTCGATACCAAGAATTTTGTGCTCGGTACGGGGGTAAGAACCTACGAGGCGGCGGCGTATCTTCGTAAATGCGGAGCAGAACCGGTAACGGTTAAAAAAATGTTCTCCGATTCGGTTGATACTGCGAAGGCGAAAAACGAGGTTGTTGCTACCGCCGAAATATACGGCGAATGTGCCATAGCACAAAATACAAACGGTGAAAACGTGAGACTTGTAAGTGCGCAAGCGGCAGACGAAATGCTCGGTATAAAGGGAGTTAAGGCTTCTTTCGTGCTTTTCGGCAATGCAGATGGTGTCAGCATTTCGGCGAGGTCTTACGGAGAAATAAATGTTCAGATAATTATGGAAAATCTCGGCGGCGGCGGACACCGTACCATGGCGGCTACAATTCTTAAAAATACCGATATGCACGGTGCGGTTTACTTACTTAAATCAAAAATTGATGAATATTTAAAGGATAGGTGATATAAATGAAGGTTATATTATTAGCTGATGTAAAAGGTCAGGGCAAAAAGGGAGACCTCTGCAATGTGTCTGACGGTTATGCAAGAAATTTCCTTTTCCCGAAGAACCTCGCAATAGTTGCGGACAGTGCGGCTATGTCGGAGCTTAAAAGCAGGGAGGAATCAGTGGCTCACCATAAAAAGGAAGAGCAGGATGCCGCAAAGGCGCTCGCCGCAAAAATTGAGGGTCAGCGTTTTGTTCTTACCGCCAAGGCGGGCAGCAGTGGAAAGCTTTTCGGCGCGGTAACCTCAAAGGAAATTGCAACCGAAATGAAGAATAAGCTCGGCACCGATATTGATAAGAAAAAGATTGCTGTAAGTGATATTAAGGCTTACGGCGAATATAATGCGGAGCTTAAAATTTATAGCGGTATTTCTGCTAAATTTACGGTAGAAGTAAAACCGCAGTAATGAGGAATTAAAATGGATAATAACACAGTATTTGATTTGGATACTCTTAAATTACCCTATTCGGTTGAGGCGGAGCAGTCGGTTCTCGGCGCAATAATAATAGACCCGCCGAGCATTCAGCAGATTTTGGGTATGATTACTCCCGATTATTTCTATGTTCCACAGCATCAGGAGATTTTTAAAACCCTCTCTAATATGTTCGAGTTGAGCCGAACAATAGATTTCGTAACCCTGCTCGAAAAATTAAAGGACGAGGGTGTTTATGATGAAGCCGGCGGTAAGGCTTATATAAAACAGCTGGCTCAGGTTGTTCCAAGCTCGGCGAATATAATCAATTACGCCGCAATCATCAGGGACAGATACTATACACGTACCCTTATTAACGCCGCGCAGGCAATAATAAAGGACGCCACCGAAAATGTTCTTGATGCCAATAAGCTTCTCGATAATGCAGAACAGCGTATTTACGAAATACGTCAGGGCAGAGATGTTGAGGGTCTTGTTCATATTAAGGACGTTATAGCGGGCGAAACCTATGACCGCCTTACAAAGCTTGCCGACCCCGAAACGAGGGACGACTATGTTGGAATTCCTACCGGTATGGGAGATTTGGATAAGCTTATTACCGGTCTTAATAAATCCGACCTTATAATTCTCGGTGCGAGACCTGCTATGGGTAAAACCTCCTTTGCACTAAATATTGCCAAAAATGTTGCCGTAAAATCCAAAAAGACGGTATGCTTCTTCTCGCTCGAAATGAGCCGCGACCAGTTAGCTCAACGTCTGCTTTCGAGTGAGGCAATGGTTGATAGCACCAAGCTTCGTACAGGTGACCTTACAAGCGAGGAATGGGCAAGAATAGGCAATGCCGGAGCTGTGCTTTCGGCGGCGGATATTTATGTTGACGAAACCTCGGGAATAACCGTTCCCGAAATGAAGGCAAAGCTTATGCGAATGAAGAAGCCTGCCGACCTCGTTGTAATCGACTATCTGGGACTTATGCAGTCGGCAAAGCGAAGCGAAAACCGTGTTCAGGAAATATCCGATATAACGAGAAATCTTAAATGTATGGCAAAGGATTTGAAAATACCGGTGCTCGTTTGTGCACAGCTTTCGCGTGCTACCGAGGCAAAGGGAAAATCTCACCGTCCGGGACTTGCCGATTTGCGTGAATCGGGCTCTATCGAGCAGGATGCAGATATAGTTATGTTCCTTTACCGTGAAAAATATTACGATAATGAAAAGAAGGAAGACGAAGAAAGGGCAGATGAGCACACCACCGAGTGTATTGTTGCCAAAAACCGCCACGGTGCCGCAGAAACCGTCAAACTGCATTGGGACGGTCAGTTTACCCGCTTTTCTTCGGTTGATAATTTCAGATAATGCTACAAAAGGTTTTAAATACAATCGAGCAGTACGGTATGTTTGATAACACCAAAGATGTTACCGTAGCTCTTTCGGGCGGTGCGGATTCGGTTTGCCTGCTTTACTGTCTGCTCGAATTAAAGGATAAATTAGGCCTCAATATAAAGGCGGCGCACTTAAATCATAAGCTTCGCGGCGAGGAATCCGACCGAGACGAAAATTTTGTTAAAAGCCTTTGCCGAAAACTCGGAGTTGAGCTTACCGTAGAAAACGCGGATATAAATAAAATCTGCGAGCAAACAGGGGATAGCACCGAGCTTGCGGCAAGAAAGGTAAGATATGAGTTTTTAAGCAGGGTGTCTTCAGGTGTAGTGGCAACGGCGCATAACGCCGATGATAACATCGAAACCGTTCTACTTAATTTAACGCGCGGAACTCGTCTTTCGGGTCTTTGTGGAATACCGCCGGTGCGGGATAATTTTGTAAGACCACTAATTTTCTGCACAAGGCAGGAGATTGAGGCATACTGCAAAGAGCATAATATTGATTTTGTTACCGACAGTACAAATCTTACCGATGATTATACGAGAAATAAGCTTCGGCACAGAGTAGTACCCGAGCTTAAAATGCTCAATAATAATATTGAGCAGGCAATTTCGAGAACGGTACGTCAGCTTCGCGAGGATTACGATTATTTAAGCCTTGCGGCGCAGAATGCGCTCGAAAGCTGCAAAACCGAAAACGGACTTGACACGGCAGCGCTTTTGTCATATCATAAATCAATAGCCACAAGGGTTTTAAAGGCATTTTACGAGGAAAAATTTGAGGGTGAGCTCGAAAACTCACATATCGAAGCGCTTTTCACTATTCTGCTTAACGGCGGCGCCGTGATTTTACCGAAAAATGTAAAGGCGCAGATTAAAAACGGAGTTTTTTCTCTGCAAAAAAATGCAGAAAATCCAAGCCTTTACTTTAAAACCAATATTTTAAAAGAGAAAAAAGATAATGTTCACAATTTGTTATTAAAAAATGCAATAGATTGTGATAAAATAGTGGGCGAGCTGAAGGTTCGAAGCAGGTGCACGGGAGATAAAATGCGGCCTGCCGGCAGAGGTGTTACAAAAACACTCAAACAGCTTTTTACCGAGCTTAAAATACCGCTTGAGGAAAGAGAAAATCTTCCGGTTGTGCAAGACGAAAAAGGTGTTGTGTGGGTTTACGGCATAGGAGCCGATGAAAGAGTAAAAATTGAAAACCAAACGGAAAATTGTTTGATTTTTGAAGTTAAAAAGTATCTTTGATTTTTGGGGGAACTTATTATGATAATGGATAAGGATATTGAAAAAGTATTACTTACAAAAGAGGAGATTGCCGCTATTTGTGAAAGACTCGGTAAGGAAATTACAGAGGATTATAAGGATAAAAAGCTTTTGGTGGTCAGCATTCTTAAGGGTGCGGTAATTTTTATGACAGATGTAGTTCGCAATATTGATTGTATGTGCAAAATAGACTTTATGGAGGTATCTTCCTATTCCGGCTGTAAAAATACAGGAGCGGTTAAATTCAAGAAAGATTTGGATATAAACCCGGACGGTTATGATATACTCATCGTTGAGGATATTCTCGATACCGGACTTACCCTTAAATATATCATAGATATACTTAAAGCCAAAAATGCAAGAAGCGTAAAAATATGTACCTTCCTTGATAAGATAGAAAACCGTAAGGCGAATATAACCGCCGATTATGTAGGTACGAGGGTACCGAATGAGTTTGTAGTGGGCTACGGACTTGATTATTATGATGAATACAGAAATTTACCCTATCTCGGCGTATTAAAGCCGGAGGTTTATTTAAAATCGCGAAAGGAAGAAAATGAATGAATAAAAATCTCAAAAACGCCCTGCTTTTTATAGGAATACCCCTTATTTTGCTGGGCTCGGTAGCGGCGGCAACATTTACCGGTAAAAAAACCGAAGCACCGAAATATTATGAAATCGTTGAGCTGATAAAGGAAAATAAGGTTTCTGAATTTGAGCTTGAGCTTTACAGCTGTGAGCTTAAATACGTAAAGAGAGACGAACCGAAAAAGACCTACAGCTACACCTTGGCAAGCGCCGATATTTTCTATAACGATGTAAATGAAGCGGTAAATGCCATCAATGAGGAAAATAAGGATAATCCCGATAAAAAAATCAAGTTTGATTATAAGCGCAATGACACTATGCCCTTGCTCAAGCAGATTTTGCCTACGGCGCTTCTCATAATTGCAATATTTGTATTCCTCTTTGTAATTATGAAAAAAATGGGCTCGCCTGATGGAGCAGGCAAGATGATGGGCTTCGGAAAATCGAAGTCGCATAAGGTGAACGATAAAAAGAAAACCACCTTTAACGATGTTGCGGGTGCCGATGAAGAAAAGGCAGAGCTTGAAGAAATTGTAGAGTTTCTTAAATCTCCCGTTAAATATAACGATTTGGGTGCGAGAATTCCCAAGGGCGTTCTTTTGGTAGGCCCTCCCGGAACGGGTAAAACCCTGCTTGCCCGCGCGGTAGCAGGCGAGGCGGGAGTACCCTTCTTCAGCATTTCGGGCTCTGATTTTGTTGAGCTTTATGTAGGTGTCGGTGCTTCGCGTGTAAGAGACCTTTTCGAAGAGGCTAAAAAGGCTTCGCCCGCTATTATCTTCATTGATGAAATTGATGCTGTAGGACGTCAGCGTGGCGCAGGTCTCGGCGGCGGTCACGATGAAAGAGAGCAAACCTTAAACCAGTTGCTTGTTGAAATGGACGGCTTCGGCGAAAACGAGGGCGTAATAGTAATGGCGGCTACAAACCGTCCGGATATACTCGATAAAGCGCTTTTGCGTCCGGGTCGTTTCGATAGGCAGATAACCGTAAATTATCCCGATGTTAAGGGCAGAGAAGAGATACTCAAGGTTCATTCGCGTTCTAAACCGCTCGGTCCCGATGTTTCGCTTGAAACCATAGCAAAATCAACCGCCGGCTTTACCGGTGCGGACCTTGAAAACCTCCTTAACGAGGCGGCATTGCTTGCTGTAAGAAAGGGCTATAAGGCAATAACTCAAGAGCAGATAGAAGAAGCTACCATTAAGGTTATTGCAGGAACCGAAAAGAAGAGCAGAGTTATGACCGATAAGGAAAAACTCAACACCGCTTATCATGAGGCGGGTCACGCAATTCTCGGACATTTGCTTCCCACGCAGGACGATATTCACCATATCACCATTATCCCCCGCGGTATGGCGCTCGGTATGACCATTTCGCTTCCGAGCGAGGATAAGTTCTGTAGATATAAAAAGGAAATGGAAGAGGATATAGTAATGCTCCTCGGCGGCAGAATTGCCGAAGCCCTTACCGGAGACGATATTTCCACCGGAGCTTCAAACGATATTGAAAGAGCTACACAGATAGCTAAAGATATGGTCGTTAAATACGGTATGAGCGATAAGCTCGGACCGATTCTCTACGGCAACAAAAATGATGAGGTATTTTTGGGCCGCGATTACGGTCATGTAAATAACTGTTCGCAGGAAATAGCCGCAAAGATAGACGAAGAGGTTTACAAGATTGTAACCACCGCCTACGAGAAGGGCGAAAAGCTGCTCAAGGATAATATTGATAAGCTTTATGCCCTCGGCAAGCTCCTTTTCGATAAGGAAAAGATAACCGGCGAAGAGTTCAAAGCACTTATGGACGGTAATTCTCCGGCTATAGAAGAATAATTATGAGCGGATAGGCTTCGGCTTATCCGCTTTGAAAAATTCAGCATACAAAAGTGAGGTAACAAAATGGCAGGCTACGGCGATTTTGCATATTATTATGATTTGCTTACAACCGATGTCGATTATGAAAAACGCGCGGAGCAGATTTTATCCCTTTTTGAAAAATATGACCGAAAACCGACCCTGCTTCTCGATATGGCTTGCGGAACGGGCGGCTTTTCGCTCGAGTTTTCAAAAAACGGTATTCAGGTTATAGGGGTAGACCCTTCGGCCGATATGTTGAGCATTGCAAGGGATAAAACCGCCGAGGCGGGAGAGGATATACTCTATCTTAACCAAACGGCGCAGGAGCTTGAGCTTTACGGCACGGTGGACGGCGCAGTATGTTGCCTTGATAGTCTTAATCATATAACCGATTACAATGAACTCAAAATTGCAATCCAAAAAATATCCCTCTTTTTAGAGCCGCAGAGACTTTTCATATTCGATGTAAATACCGAGTATAAGCACCGTGAAATTCTGGCGGATAACTGTTTTGTAAGGGAAACCGAAGATGTATTTTGTGTTTGGCAGAATTCCTTTGATGAGCAAACCAAGATCACCGATATTTCGATTGATATATTCTGTGATAACGGTGATACCTATGACAGAATGAGCGAGGATTTCAGTGAGAGAGCTTATTCAAATGAGGAAATAGAGAATGCCTTGAAGAATGCAGGATTTAAAACAGAGGCAATTTTCGGAGAATTAAGTGATTGTGCGCCGAAGCAGGACGCGCAAAGGGTAATATATGTTGCGAGGAAGGTAAAATAATGGGAAAGCTTATCAGATGTATAACGAGTAACGGTCAGGTAATGGCAACCGCCGTTGATACCACCGATATAGTAAACACCGCAGAGCAGATACATAAAACTTCGGCTGTTGTAACGGCGGCTCTCGGCAGACTTTTAACGGCATCGTCCATAATGGGCAATATGCTTAAGGGTAAGGACGACAGTATAACTCTGCGTGTTGCAGGGGGAGGTCCTGCAGGTGCGGTAATTGCCGTGTCGGACGCCGAGGGTAATGTGAGAGGATATGTTAGCAATCCGATAGTCGAATTGCCCTTAAATGAAAAAGGCAAGCTTGATGTCGGCGGCGCGGTAGGTAAAAACGGTTCACTTTATGTTATAAAGGATTTGGGACTTAAAGAACCTTATAACGGCTCGGTACCGCTGGTATCGGGTGAAATTGCCGAGGATATAACGGCTTATTATGCCTTAAGCGAGCAAACCCCTACGGTTTGCGCATTGGGAGTGCTCGTAAACCCCGATTTGTCGGTAAAGGCGGCAGGCGGATATATCATTCAGCTTTTGCCGGCGGCAGAGGAAGAAACCATAGAAAAATTAGAAAACGGCATAAAGGAAATTGAATCGGTTACCAAAATGCTTGATAGCGGTATGAGCCCCGAGGATATTTTGAGAAAAGCTCTTAAAAATTTCGAGGTAGAGGTTCTGTATGAGCAGGAAATTGAATATAAGTGTAATTGCAGTAGGCAAAGGGTAGAAAAGGCACTTATTTCGATGGGAAAAGCCGAGCTTGAAAGTATGGCGGAGGATTTGCCCGAAACCGAAGTTAAATGTCATTTCTGCGATAAAGTGTATAAGTTTTCGCGTGAAGAAATCGTTAAATTAAGTAAAAAACGGTAATATAAAAAAGTTTTAATAATTTTGAAAAAAAGTGTTGACAAAACGATTACATTGTGATAATACATTTCTTGTCGCTGGTGAGCTTCAGTGAAGCGTTATAGCGTGGCACAGTATGTGGGAGCATAGCTCAGCTGGGAGAGCATCTGCCTTACAAGCAGAGGGTCACAGGTTCGAGCCCTGTTGTTCCCACCACTTGTGGC
>JAGHTJ010000168.1 GCA_018065375.1 Candidatus Equinaster intestinalis
CATATGCTCAAATATATTAACACAAAACTTTTCAAAAATCAAGTATTATTTTACTATTTTTTCAATTTTTTGTGATAAAAAGGGCATCTGCGGATAATTAACGACAAAAAAATTAAAAATAAGCAAAATTTGTTATTGTTTATTTAAGGGATATATAGTATAATGAGAAAATAAATATAGTAAATTGGGGTGTAATGCTTGGAAAACACCGTATATTTTGATAACAGCGCAACCACCAAACCGTGCGCCACTGCGATTAAATACATAAATGAAGCTTTAACAGTTAATTGGGGCAATCCGTCTTCCCTGCACACACTCGGCATTTCAGCCGAAGATGAGCTTAACAAAACAAGGGAATGTGTTGCATCTCTGCTTTCCTGCAGGTCTGATGAAATCTTCTTTACTTCGGGCGGTACCGAATCAAACAATCTCGCAATTTTAGGTGCAGCTCTTTCACGAAAAAAACGCGGCAACCGTATTGTTACAACCGCCGTTGAGCACCCCTCAGTTTTGCAAACCGTAAAGCTTCTCGAGGAGTTCGGGTTTGAGGTTATAAGGCTTCATACCAATTTATCCGGAAAAGTATCCGAAGACGATATTAAAAGCGCCATAGACAAAAATACAATACTTGTAAGCATTATGCTTGTAAATAACGAAACCGGCGCTGTTCAGCCGATAAAGACGGCGGCAGATGCAATTAAAGAAAGCTCTGCTCCTGCCCTGCTTCACTGTGACGCGGTACAAGCCTTCGGCAAGCTTTCGATAAACCCCGCCAAGCTCGGTATTGACCTATTGAGCGCAAGCGGTCACAAAATCCACGCTTCAAAGGGCGTCGGAATTCTTTACAAGAAAAAAGGCGTTAATATTAAAACCCTTATCGGAGGCGGCGGTCAGGAAAAAGGTCTTCGCTCGGGTACCGAGGGGGTAGTTCAGATTGCAGGACTTCGCGGTGCGATTGAAGAAATCGGAAACATTGAAGAAAATTTCAAAAAAATAAGCACGCTTAATTCCTATGCAAGGGAAAAACTTCTTAAAAGCGGACTTATAAAAATCAATTCACCCGCCGATGCTCTTCCCTATCTGCTTAATATTTCGGTGCTCGGCTACCGTTCCGAAACCCTCCTCCATTTTCTTGACAGCAAGGGTATCTTCGTATCAAGCGGCAGTGCCTGCGCAAAGGGCGAAAAAAGCTATGTACTTACCGAGCTCGGTTTATCCGCAAAGGAAATTGACAGTGCACTGCGAATAAGCTTCAGCCGATTTAATAAAACCGAAGAAATTGATATACTCTGCAAGGCTTTAGAGCAGGCCTGCAACACCATCAGAAAGGCATAATATGAAAGAAATTATACTTATTAAAAACGGAGAGCTTGTTTTAAAGGGTCTCAACCGAAACACCTTTGAAGACACTCTCGTAAAGAATATACGCCGTCATCTTTCAAGTATCGGAAGCTTTAAGGTAAAAAAAGCGCAGTCTACTATTTTTATTGAGCCCGCCGAAGAAAGCTTCGATATGGAAAAGGCAATCGAAAGGGTCGGCAAAATTTTCGGTATTGCGGGATATTCCAGAGCCTGCGTTTGCGAAAAGGATATAAACGATATTCTCGAAAAATCGCACGTCTACCTTGCCGAGCAGCTGAAATCCGTTAAAACCTTTAAGGTTGAAGCCAAACGCTCGGATAAAAAGTTCCCGCTTACTTCTCCCGAAATATGTGCACAGGTCGGCGGCCATCTTCTCCAAAAGTTCGACAATTTATCGGTTGATGTTCATAACCCTGATATTGTTGTAACTGTTGAGGTCAGAGATTTTAATGCTTATATACGCGCCGGTCAGTTGCAGGGCGCGGGAGGGCTTCCCACCGGAACTGCCGGAAAAGCCGCAATACTTATATCCGGCGGAATTGATAGCCCTGTAGCGGCATATTCCATGGCTAAAAGAGGTCTTCAGCTTGATGCGATTCATTTTGCAAGCCCTCCGTATACAAGCCCGAGAGCCGAGCTTAAAGTAAAACAACTGCTTTCCAAGGTAGCCTGCTACAGCGGAGCAATAAAGCTTGCCGTTGTACCCTTTACCGAAATTCAGCAGTTGATTTCCGAAAAATGTCCCGAAGAATTCTTCACACTTATTATGAGACGAATGATGATGCGCATTTCCGAGGAAATAGCAACACGTAATAACTGCCTTGCCCTTATTACGGGAGAAAGTCTCGGTCAGGTTGCAAGCCAGACATTACCTGCTCTTGCAGTTACCGATTCGGTTGTAAATATGCCTGCGCTACGTCCTCTTATAGGTATGGATAAAGAAGAAATAATAGCTATCTCACGTAAAATTGATACATTTGAAATATCAATTCAGCCTTATGAAGATTGTTGTACCGTCTTCACTCCGCGTCACCCGAAAACGCGTCCTACCACCGCACAATGCGAGGAGGCTGAAAAATCCCTTAATATCGAAGAATTAGTTAACCGTGCCGTAGAGGGTACACAGTTTTCATTTATAGAATAGAGGTGCCGAATTGAAAACAGTTTTATTTTATGATTCTTCGCAAAGCTTAACCGATGAGGGGCTTTGCCGTACAATACAGAAGTTAAGCGGTATTTATTGCGATGAAGAGCCGATTTCTCTTATATCCTGCTCGGATAATCTTAACTTTTTAAAGCTCTTCAAAAAATATTCGAAGAAATATCAAATATTCATTACAAACGAGCTCTACTCATTTATCGCACCTTCTTTAAGCGGTTTATTGCAGGGCTATGAAATTGTTGATACTTTTCCTTTTGATTCCGAAGAACCCGAAGGCTTAATTGCTATGCGCAATTTTCACACCGTAACTGCCCTGCCGAGCGGCGATAAAGCTATTGATGCGGCAATATGTAAAGCCTTTTGCCGCAAGATTTTTAAAAACGGACTTTTCTATTCCTACTATACCGTTACGGTTTCAAATCCCGATTTATATGAGGTAAATAAAAAAATTCGTGAGAATATCAAAACCGAAAATCAGTATATTTCGGTAGTTAAAAACGGCGAATCCACCGATATTTATGTTTTTGTAGCTTCTTCAAACGAAAATGATGCCGCAGAGCAATGCAAATTATGTGTTAATGCCATTTGCCATCTGTTCGGTGAAGATGCCTTTGTCAGCGATATTAACCGCATTGCTGACAGCGTGGTAAAAGCCCTGCTTAAAAACGGAATGAAGGTTGCTACCGCAGAATCCTGCACGGCAGGTATGATTTCAAGCGAAATCACCTCAATTCCGAATTCATCAAGCGTTTTTGAAATAGGTATTGCTTCTTATTCAAACCGCATTAAAAATGCCGCACTCGGCGTTTCTAAAGATACCCTTGAGGATTACGGCGCAGTAAGCGCTGAAACTGCTATAGAAATGGCAAAAGGCATTCGAAATTTAAGCGGCGCTGATATAGGCCTTTCGGTAACCGGTGTTGCGGGTCCCGATAAAAGCGAGGGTAAAAAGGTCGGCACGGTTTTCATTGCCCTTGCCGATAAGCTTCACAAATGGGTAATCAAATTCGAATTCGGCGAGAATAATAACCGTGAGGCAGTTCGCCGCAAAGCCACCTATGAAGCGCTTGAGCTTTTGCGCAGATATATCAGCTGTCTGCCTTATACTCTGCAGGGCGGCGCGGATGTTGCTTCCCCCTATTGCCTGCTTTCGGAGCAACCCACATCAAAGGATTATACCCTTTATCAAAATACTTCGGACACCTTGAACGGCGCAGATAAGGGCACATTTGATTATTCTATGAATTCTGCAGGCATCGTATCGGACGATGATGTTTTCAGCAATTCGGAAAATCCCTCTTTAATTACTAAAATTAAAAACTATTTTGCAGATAAAAAGTATGAGCTTTCTTCGCGTTTTAGCGAGGTAAATAGAAAGATTGCACTGCGAATACTTTCCGCACTTATCACACTTGCAATTCTTGTAAGCTCGGCTTCGGTTTTTGCATATTTCTGGAACAAATCAAATAATGATAAGATTATATCGGATTTACGCGGTGCCTGGGATATTACGGCAGACCACAGCGCTCCGGATAATTCACAGTATTTCGGAAAGCTTCAAAATATCAGCCCCGATATTCTTTCCTGGATTTCGGTACCTGATACCGAGATTGAAAACGCCGTTTGCAAAACAAGTGATAACGCTTATTTCGGCACTCACAATCTTCTCGGAAAATTAAGCCTTTTCGGTGCTTTGCATTATGATAAAAACGCAAAGGTTACGCCGGACGGTGCCGATAACAGCAAAAACATTATAATTTACGGCAAGAATTCCAAGGACGGCAGTATGTTCGGCTCCTTGAAATCTTACAAAGCCCTTTCATATTTAAAGGAACATTCGCAAATAAAGCTTTATAATTCGGCATATAATGATACTTATAACATCTTCTCGGTTATGATAACCTCGGATAGTGCCGAAGAAAACGGAGATAATTTCAATTATCTTGTATCCGATTTTGCCGATGGCGAGCAGTTTTCCACATGGCTTAACGGAATAAAGGAACGCAGTCTTTTCCAAACCGTTGCTACAATAACCGAAAATGCTAAATTCATCACACTTATAACCGATTCCGATGATTTTAACGGCGCTAAGCTTGTAATTACCGCCTTCAGCGACCCCACGCTTAATATTGAAGAAAATTATCACAACACCTTAAAGGTAAATAATGCGCCGAGATACCCGAGAATTTGGTATCAGATTCACGGTGCAAAGGACCCCTACGAAAAATTCCGTGAAACACCTGTTACACCCAGTAGCGAGCCCGATGTTTCGGAAACTACAACCGAGGTATCGTCCACAACAACAGAAATCGCCGAAACCTCGGAGGAAACCGTAACATCACAAGAGAGTGACACAAGCAGTAAGAATACTGATTCAAAGGCTACCTCCTCGAAGGCAACCTCATCTAAATCAAAGAGAACCGATTCCAGCAAACCCTCTACTTCGAAAGCTTCAAGCTCTTCAAAGCCCGAATCAAAACCGGAATCCAAACAAGAAACCTCTTCTAAATC
>JAGHTJ010000013.1 GCA_018065375.1 Candidatus Equinaster intestinalis
GTTATAAGACAAATTCCGCAAATTAAAAGCAAAACCGAAAGTAAAGCTCCCGTAATGCCGATATTCAGATTGAAATTACGGTTTGTTTTAAAAACGGGTATTTCGGGTTTGAAAATTTTAAAGAGAATAAAGGTGTAAAGCACCGATAAACCGCCGTGAAAAATTCTGCCGAGGAAAAGGCGAAACACATTTTTTATAATCGGTTTTGCCGTTGCCAAAACCTGAAAAATTATGCTTAATCCCGAAAATCCGAGTAAAAATGATGCCGTATAAATGCTTTTTACATTCATAAGTGAATTGGTAATCTCGAGTGAGCCGGCCAGTATTTTTACCGGCAGAAATTCGCTGCTTAAAAGTGGGATAACTCCCGCAAAAAACACCGCATAGCCGCATATTATTATCATTGATTTGCAGGCATCGGCAACCGATTCCACGAAGGAGTCTGTTATGCTTATTTTCTCTGTAGGTGCTTCCGATTTTTTCGGTTTTCCAAGCCGAAAAAGACTAAAAGAGAATACCGTAAAGGAAGCGAGCAGGTGAGAAAAAAGCAAAAGAAATCCTATTTTTCTTGAAGAAAAAATTGAAAAACCTACAAATGAAATAACAAACGATGGTCCTGCATTTATGCAAAATGAGAGAGCCTTTTCGGCATCATGCCTTTCGATTTTTGCATTTTTGTATTCTTCGGTAAGAATTTTTGCGCCTATCGGGTAGCCGCCGATTGCAGAGAGTATGAAAATTAAAAAATAGTATCCGAATTTACCCTGATTTTTAAAGGATAACAGTCGGCTTTTCGAAAGAAAAACCGCCGCAACGCTGAAAGGAAAAAGAGCTGGAATAAGTATTTGCGAAGATGTCATAAGCCCCTTGATTACTCCCGCCGATACCCTTTGCGGAAATACAAGCAGGCAGATAAAAAAGCCGAGAACGGCAATTAAAGTAATTGTCTTTTTAAATTTCAGAAACATCATATCAAATCTCCCGATTTTTGAATTATTAAACTCTACGTTTCATATTTTATAATGGAAAGGCGGTAAAGTATGCGAAGAATTTATAAAACGGGGATAAAACCGAAAAAGGAGAAAATCAGCCTTTTCGGCGGTTTTGAGGAAAACGGTAATCCGGGTAATCAGTCGATGCTGATTTTTTCAGGAAGCAGAGAACTGCATATTGACGGCTTTCGCTGTATATCCGAATATAATGACAAGCTTGTCAAAATAAATCTCATAAAGGGTGTTGTAACCCTTCAGGGTGAGGAGCTTTTTATTTCAACACTCGGCAGTGATGAAATAATAATAAGCGGAAGAATAAACTGTGTGGAGTTTTGCTGATGTTTTTCTTGAATTTTTACAGGTATCTGTTCGGCTTCGTTGAAATTACGGTAAGGGGAGAGTTTCCCGAAAGAATTCTTAATTTAATGGCAAAAAACGGTATAGTTCCGTGGAATATTGAGCATAAAAAAGGCTTTTTGCAGATGTGTGTACGAAATTGCGATTTCAAAAAGCTCCGCAAAATAAGGGCGAAATGCGGTGTGAAAATCCACATTTGCAAAAAGAAGGGAATAAATCTAAAATTAAGAAGGTTCAAGCTTCGTTACGGTTTCGTGGCGGGCTTTATTCTTTTTATTGCAATTCAGTTCTTTTTGAGCTCATTTGTCTGGCAGATTGAAATTTGCGGTAATAATACGGTAAACGAAAGAGACATTTTGCCGGTCTGCGAAAAACTAGGCATAAAAAGAGGAGCGCTTAAGCGTAAGCTCGATATGCAGTCTCTGCGGGAAAAGTTCATTCTTTCACTCCCGAAAACGGCATGGGCATCATTAAATCTCGAGGGAAGCAGAATCACGGTAAATATCAGCGAAATTAAAAATGACGGCATTGTAACACCGCCTTCGAATATCGTGAGCGATTATGATTGCGTAATAAAGGATATACTTGTAACAAGCGGTATCGGTATGGTTAAAAAGGGGCAGGCGGTACAAAAGGGGGAGCTCTTAATAGGCGGCGCCAACGATATAGGAGCCGACACGAAATTTGTAACCGCGGCGGGCGAAATAACGGCTGAAATCGAGAAAAAATACAAATTTTACGAGGACTTTATTACAGATAAAAAGGTGTATTGGAATGAGCCGAAAACAAAAAATGTTCTTGAATTTTTCTCCCTTAAAATTCCCCTTTATTTGGGCGAGTGGAAAGGCAATGCCGATACCGAAAAAACGGAAGATTTTTTATATTTTTTAGGCGCAAAATCACCGATTTTGTTACATAAAAAGACCTACCGTTTTTATGAAATTCATAAGTATAAGCGAAGTGAAAATGAGCTCGAAAAGATTTTGGAGGATAGGTTTTCAGAGGCAATAAAGGAAGAAAAAATCACCGATTATGAGCTGATTTCTCATAATCTTTCCGAAACCGATAAGGGCATAAAAGCCGAATATGAAATAAAATTTGTAAAAAAGATAGGGATTTCGGAGAATTTGTTATTTTAATTTAAAAAGATTTGTGCTATAATGTTATAG
>JAGHTJ010000125.1 GCA_018065375.1 Candidatus Equinaster intestinalis
ATAATGGTGATAGTATGGTGAAAATAAAAAATAAACACCTTACGGTAAGAATAGACCCAAAAGGTGCCGAGATAAAAAGCATAAAATGCGATGGCATCGAAAAGCTTTGGCAGGGCGAGGAGGACAGCTGGCAGGGAACAGCCCCAACTCTTTCCCCTTTTTGCGGCGGGCTTAAGGACGGCAAGTTTATATATGCAGATAAAGAGTATTTTTGCCCGAAGCACGGCTTTGCAAAGGACCTCGAATTTACCGTTACCGAAAAGGACCGCCACCACGCGGTACTGACGCTCGAAAGCTCTCCCGAAACGCTGGAAAAATACCCCTTTGATTTTGTTCTCACCGTTACTTTTACCATTTTAAGGCAGAGCCTTACCGTAAAGTACACCGTTAAAAATACGGGCAGGCGCGCGCTGTATTTCTCCGTCGGCTCCCACGAATCGTATCTTATCGAGGGCGGTATGGAAAATTGCGAACTGCTTTTTCCCCACCGCGAAAGCCTTAAGCACTGCGTTATAAAAGACGGGCTTTTAAGCGGCGAGACCGAGCAGTTAACCCTGCATTCAAAAATTCTTGCGCTTTATAACAAGTATCTCGATAACGATTCACTCGTTATTAAAAATATGGTTTCGCGCTCGGTGACATTCCGTAAACGGGCAACGGGTGAAAGAATCAAAATCGAGTTTCCCGGCAGTAAATATTTTGTTATATGGTCGCTTAAAAATAAGGACTTTGTATGCCTTGAGCCCTGGGCAGGTTTCCCCGATTCAGTTGATTCAAGCGGCAAAATCGAGGAAAAAGAGGGCATAATAAAGCTGGCGCGCCACAGAAAGAAAACAATAGCTCACAGAATAACATTTTTACCTTCATTTTAACAAAGGAAGAGAAAACAGTGAAAGACATTTTTGTAATTATTCCGTCGCTTGACCCCGATGAAAAGCTTTGCAAAACAGTGCAGAGCTTAAAAGACATTGGCTTTGAGAAAATCATAGTTGTTGATGACGGCAGTAAAAAAGAATTTTACAAAAATTTCCCCAAAAAAGAAGACGGGGTTATTTTACTGCGCCATAAAGTTAACCGCGGCAAGGGTGCCGCAATGAAAAGCGCTTTCGAGTACATACTCAAAAAATACCCACAAGCCAAAAGTGTTGTAACCGTGGATGCGGACGGTCAGCATCTCGCAAAGGATGCGCTCGCCTGCGCTCTGGCTGTTACCGATAACAATATGGTGCTCGGCTGCCGCGATTTTTCGGGCCCGGATGTTCCGCCCCGCAGCCGTTTCGGCAACCACACAACCTCGCGTGTGTTCAAACTGCTTTGCGGCATAAAAATAAGCGATACCCAAACGGGTCTGCGCGCGTTTCCCGTAAGTCTATTGCCCTTTTTGCTCACCATTGAGGGTGACAGATATGAGTACGAAACCAATATGCTCATTAAATTCAAGCAGGCGGGTTACGGCTTTACCGAGGTTAAAATCGAAACCGTTTATATCGAGCAGAATCAAACCTCGCATTTCCGGGTTATAAGAGATTCCGTTCGCGTTTACTCATTTATTTTGAAATATGCTTTAAGCTCGCTTATTTCGAGCGTTGCGGATATACTTGCTTTCTTCTTCCTCAATCTGTTTTTCGGACCCGTTTGGGGAGCATTCAGCGAAACTATCTGCACTTTTCTTGCCCGCGCGGTATCTTCCTTTATAAATCTTAACATTAACCGTAAAAGAGTTTTCGCCGGCGGCGGCAGTTACGGTAAAACGGTGCTTAAATATTATGCCGTTGCCATCCCGCAGATGATAGCCTCCGCTATAATCGTAACGGGTCTTACAATGCTTTTCGGTGCCGAAGCTGTGGGCAGTACGGTTATCAAAGCCATTGTTGATACAGTTCTTTTCTTTATAAGCTACCGATTACAGCAGTCCTTTGTT
>JAGHTJ010000030.1 GCA_018065375.1 Candidatus Equinaster intestinalis
GCTATAATGTCAGAAGAAAAGAAATGTTGTTTTACGGGCTATCGTCCGCATAAATTCCCCTTCAGCTTAACCGAAGAAAGCGCCGAGCGCACAAGATTTGAAAATAAACTTTACGATGCGGTTTCTTCTTTGCCGAATGAGAACTGCTTTAAGTTTTATTGCGGTATGGCAAGCGGATTTGATATTGTTGCGGGTGAAACCGTAGCGGCTCTTAAAAAAATGATAAATACCGCAAGGGTGGAGCTTATTGCCGTAATTCCCTTTAAAAAGCAGGCTGAAAGCTTCGAAAAAGAATGGCAGGAAAGATACTGTTCTCTCCTTAAAAAAGCCGATAAAATAGTTTATGTGTGCGAAGAATATCAAAAGGACTGCTATCAAAAGCGCAATCACTATATGGTTGATAATTCCGATATAGTTATCACTTGGTTTGACGGCAAGCAAGGCGGTACGGCGGCAACCTTAAGGTATGCTTCAAAACTCGGCAAAAAAATCGTAAATCTCTGCGAAAACGGTGTGCACGAATACGATATTGAATCTCCGTATATAATTGAAGATGAATAAAGCCCTTGTTATTCTGTGATAACAAGGGCTTTTTGTTCAATTTTCCTTTTTAGTAACCTTCTTTTTAGTACCATCGGGATTGAGTATATAAGTGTTATTTAGTTGTGCTTCAAGGCTTGCCTTAAAAGAATCAATGTATTCTCGGCGTAAAACTGCCTGCTCGGCTTTTTCCTGCTCGGTGAGGCCCTCTGCCTTTTGCTTGCGGGCAAGCTCGTTTATTCTGTTTATTTTGTCTTTAGTCATATTATATCTCGTTTCTTCCGTCCAGCGCACGTGAAAGGGTTATTTCATCGGCAAATTCAAGGTCACTGCCAACCGGAATACCGTACGCCAAACGGCTGATTTTTATTCCCATAGGCTTAATGAGTCTTGAAATGTAGCTTGCCGTAGCTTCTCCCTCAACGGTGGAGCTTGTTGCCATAATTATTTCGGTAACACTGCCGTCCGCCAATCGGGAGAGCAGTTCTTTAACCTTTATCTTGTCGGGACCTATGTTATCCAGCGGAGAAATCGCACCGTGAAGCACGTGATAAAGACCTGCATATTCACGTGTACGCTCAAAAGCCAATACGTCCTGCGGATTTTCCACAACACAGATAACGGTTTTATCCCGTCTTTCGTCCGAGCAAATATCGCAAAGCGGTAAATCGGTGAACCCCTGGCAACAGGAACAGTAATGTATTTTTTCCTTGGCGGTAGTAAGTGCCTCGGCAAAGCTCTTGGCGTATTCCTCGGGTTGGGAAAGCACAAAATAGGAAAGCCTTTGAGCTGTTTTTTTGCCTATGCCGGGCAGTCTTTCAAACTGCGCCATAAGTTGATTTAAAGATACTATGTTTGCCATATCAGAAAAGACCGGGCATATTGAGACCGCCGGTTATAGCGCCCATTTCGGTTTCTGCGGTTTTAGCGGCATTGTTTATAGCCTCGTTTACGGCTACCGTTACAAGGTCTTCGAGCATTTCCGCATCATCGGGGTCGATA
>JAGHTJ010000150.1 GCA_018065375.1 Candidatus Equinaster intestinalis
AAAAACTCCGTTCGCAAGAACGGAGTTTTTTGGGTTATATTATGGAATAGCACAAGGGGTATTTGGCGTAAAAGTGGAGGTTCGCAGGAATATTTATGCAATATCCGTTTTTCACCGTTTAGCGCAACTAAACAGCACAATTTATGATCCGTCGGCGAAGCCGACACATTAAATTATTCATTATTAAGTTTTAAGTATTCATTATTCATTTAGAAAATCCTATCACAATGGAACGAATGAAGAATGAATATTGAATAATGAAAAATGAATAATACAAAGCGAAAATCCTACCACCTGCGTGATAGGATTTTCGCTTTGGCGCGCCACACCGGATTCGAACCGGCGACACCCGCCGTCGGAGGACGGTGCTCTATCCAGCTGAGCTAATGGCGCATAATTACCATATAAATATACCACAATCCTTTATGTTTATCAAGTTCAAAAAACGCCTTTTTCTATTAACGCTTTGAGTTTTAACACGGCGGCTTGGGTTTTGGCGTCCTTAATTTCGCCTGCCATAATCATTTCGGTGAGGCTATCGAGCGGCACTTTTTCCACACTCAAAAATTCGTCCTCATCGGGGCAGGTCTCCCCGAATGTCAGATTTTTTGCCCCATACATATATATTATTTCCTCGCAGTAGCCGGGCGTGGGGTAAAGCTCGCCCAAAAAAACATAATCGGCGGCGGTGGCTCCCGTTTCCTCCTTAAGCTCGCGCTTTGCCGCAAGCAGCGGGTCCTCACCCTTACTTTCCCTTTTGCCTGCGGGAATTTCAAAAATCTCCTCGGCATAAGGGTAGCGGTACTGCTTTACAAGCAAAATTTCGTTATCTTCCGTCAATGCCGCAACGCAGGCGCCGCCGTTATGCTCGACAACTTCTCTATACGCCTCGTTACCGTCGGGCAAACGGACTTTATCTCGGCGCAGATTAAGTATTCTGCCGGAATAAATATATTCTTCGCTGATTTTTTTCTCTTCAAAATTCATTATTTTCTCCTCGATTTAATACATATAGTTATGAAAGGGTGAAAAATGATGGACAAAATTATTAAGGACACCGAATACGGTTATACCGAAATGCAAAGCGCAATAAAAAGGCTTTGCGGCGAGTATGAGTTTTTGCGGCGCGACATCATAGGCAAAAGTGTGCTCGGCCGCGATATTACAGCCCTTAAAATCGGCAGAGGGGAAGAGTATGTTCTGCTTGCCGCCGCGTTTCACGGGAGTGAACGCCTTACCACAAATCTGCTCCTTAAATTTACCGAAGATATTTGTTTTGCTCTTAAAAGCGGCGAGCCGCTCGGAGGTTATAAAATAAGCCGAGCTCTATCGGGCAGGGGTGTAATAATTATTCCGCGCGTTAACCCGGACGGTGCCGAAATAAGTCTTTACGGTGCCGCGTCTGCCGGCAAAATGGCAAACGATGTTATTAAATCGGCTCGCGGAAAAACCGAAAAATGGAACGCCAACGCCCGCGGCATTGATATAAATCACAACTTTAATGCCGATTGGCAAAATGTTAAAAATGCCGAGCGCGCGGCAGGTATTTTGGTGCCCGGCCCATCAAAATTCGGGGGTTATCACCCCGCGAGCGAGCCCGAAACCTTAGCCGTTACCGGTGTTTGCCTTACCCATAATATTCGCCACGCTTTGGCTTTTCATTCCCAAGGCGAAGTGATTTATGCCGATTGCGGCAAAATAAAACCCGCCCGTATGCAAAAAATTGCGGAAATTCTTTCTTCCTCTTCGGGTTAC
This sequence comes from Candidatus Equinaster intestinalis, assembly GCA_018065375.1. The sequence goes on from JAGHTJ010000150.1 coordinate 1,756, forward strand.
GAAATAGCGTCGCCCGAGGGAACGGCTGTGGGCGGCGGTTTCAAAGATTGGTTTATCGAGCGATTTTCGCGCCCTGCCTTTACAGTTGAAATGGGCAAGGGCGAAAACCCATTGCCGGTTTCCGATATCGAAAGCATTTATAACCGACTGCTCGAAATGCTTATTTTAAGCATTGCCATGTAATGATTTTAGCATTGTCGGCGCCGATTTTCAAGTGCATTTATAAGTTGAAAAACCGCAAAAAAGGTTATATAATGGATGTATGAAAATTAAGGGGTGTAAAAATGGTAAATATCGGGAACGATTGGGACAGTATTCTTGCCGATGAGTGGCAAAAACCTTACTACATAGAGCTGCGCGAATTTCTGAAACAGGAGTATCGCACCCATACCGTTTACCCTGCCATGGGTGATATTTTCAATGCCCTGCGCTACACAAGCTTTGCCGATACCAAGGTTGTTATTATCGGGCAGGACCCTTACCATCAGCCGAGCCAGGCGCACGGGCTTTGCTTTTCGGTTAAAAACGGCGTTGAGCCGCCCCCGAGCCTTAAAAATATTTTTAAGGAAATGGAAACCGACCTCGGCATTATTCAGCCCGAGCATTTCGGGGAGCTGACAAGTTGGGCAAAGCAGGGTGTTTTGATGCTCAACAATGTTTTAACAGTGCGGCAGTCCTCCCCCAACAGTCACAAGGGCAAGGGCTGGGAAAATGTTACCGACCGCATAATTTCCGAGCTTAATAAAAAGACAACCCCCGTTGTTTTCCTGCTTTGGGGCAACAACGCCATAACAAAGGCAAAAATAATCACAAACCCCATACATACAAAGCTCATAAGTGTCCACCCGAGTCCCCTTTCGGCATACGGCGGATTTTTCGGATGCAGGCATTTTTCCAAAACAAACGAAATCCTTAAAAACGCAAACCTGCCCCCAATAGATTGGCAATTACAAAAACCGTAATAAATTTTGGTGATTTTATGGAGCAGGAAGCGCGCAAACCGAATAGATTAAAGGAATACGATTATTCCTCAGCAGGGTATTATTTTATAACGATTTGTACGGCGAAAAAGCAGAAAATATTATGCAATATCGTAGGGGACGATGCCCACATCGTCCCGACACAATACGTCATTACCTTAGAAAAATTTATCAAAACAATACCCGGCATTGAAAAATATGTGATTATGCCTAACCATATTCATTTGATTGTTAAAAATG
>JAGHTJ010000065.1 GCA_018065375.1 Candidatus Equinaster intestinalis
AATAAACTCATCACGGCTTCCCGCAGCCTCAAATAAATCGAGCTGACCGCCGCTGCTGTATCGGCGTTTTTCCTCAACCGCACCCATAACACTTTCAATGCCGTAAATCATCTGCTTGCGGTTGTTTTCAAGACCGTCCATCGCGCCGCTTTTGATGAGTGTTTCGAGGGCTCGGCGGTTAAAGTCTCTGCAGGCAACACGACTGCAAAAATCATACATACTCTTATATTTTCCGTTTTGTGTGCGTTCTTCGATTATCCGCCCGATAAGCGAAACGCCGATGTTTTTAAGGGCGGTAAGTCCGTAGCGGATTTCACCCTTTTCTCCCGTAAATTCCGCAAAGCTTTCGTTTACGCTCGGCGGTAAAAGCTTTATTCCGAGCCTTTTGGCTTCGGCGGTATATTGTGAAATTTTACCTGCGCTGTCAAGCACGCTCGAAAGCAGAGCGGCAAGATAAACGCTCGGATAATGGCATTTAAGGTATGCTGTTCGGTAGGCAATAACGCCGTAAGCCGCGGCGTGTCCCTTATTAAAGGCGTAGGAAGCAAATGCCGACATCTCATCAAAAATCTGACTTGCCACCTCTTCGGGAACACCCCTTGACATAGCACCCTCGCATATAATATTGCCGTTTTCGTCCTTTTCGCCGTAAATGAATGCGGAGCGTTCCTTTTTCATAACATCGTGCTTTTTCTTGCTCATTGCCCGCCTTACTATATCGGCTCTGCCCATCGAATATCCCGCAAGGCTAACGCAAATCTGCATAACCTGCTCCTGGTATACGATACAGCCGTAGGTAACCTTTAAAATCGGCTCAAGTAAGGGGTGCGCATATTTTACGTCCTCGGGGTGGTGACGGTTGTGAATATACTTCGGTATTGAGTCCATCGGACCCGGTCTGTAAAGGGATAAAATGGCGATTAAATCCTCGATGTTTTCGGGAACAAACTGCCTCAGGACCGACCTCATTCCCTCTGATTCAAACTGAAAAACACCGTCCGTAAAGCCCTGCGCCATCATGGCTATTGTTTGGCTGTCGTCAAGCGGAACATTTTCAATGTTAAAATCGGGCTCGGTTTTCCGTATTGCCTTTTCGGTATCCGAAATTATGGTGATGTTGCGAAGTCCCAGAAAGTCCATTTTAAGCAGTCCCAACTCGTCAAGCGCCGTCATGGTATACTGGGTTACAACCGCCTCATCGTTTACCGAAAGGGGAACGTATTCGTTCAATGCTTTATCCGAAATAACAACACCGGCGGCGTGTGTAGAGGCATTTCTCGGCATACCCTCAAGCTTTACCGCCATATCTATCATCTTTTTAACCGATTCATCGGATTCGTACATATTTTTTAAATCGGCAGATTTTTTAAGGGCGGAAGCTATGGTTATTTTCATTTCCTGCGGAATAAGCTTTGCAACCTTGTCGCAAAGGGCGTAGGGAATATCCATAACCCTGCCCACGTCTCTTACTGCCGCTCTCGCCGCCATAGTTCCGAAGGTAACTATCTGTGCTACGCGCTCGGTGCCGTATTTTGCTACAACATAGTCTATAACCTCCTGCCGTTTTACAAAGCAGAAATCAATATCGAAATCGGGCATGGAAACCCTTTCGGGATTTAAAAAACGCTCAAAAAGCAGGTTGTAGCGAAGCGGGTCTATGCCGGTAATTCCGATACAGTATGCCGCAATGCTCGCCGCACCGCTTCCTCTGCCGGGACCCACCGGAATATCGTGGGTTTTTGCATAGTTTACAAAATCGGCAACGATGAGATAGTAATCCACATATCCCATTTTGTTTATTACGCCGAGCTCGTATTCAAGGCGCTCCACAGCCTCTTTTTTGGGGCTTTCACCGTAATTTTTCCGAAGCCCCTCGTAGCATTTTTCTCTGAAATATTCGAAATGGTCGCGCTCTCCTATATCAAAATATGGGAGTTTTATGTTTCCGAATTCAAAGGCAAAATTACATTTGCTTGCTATAACCTCGGTGTTTGAAATCGCTTCGGGTACGGCGGAAAAAATCTCCGCCATTTCCTGCTCGCTTTTCAAATAGAATTCATCGGTTTTGAATTCAAGGGTGTCCTTGTCGCCGAGCTTTTTGCCGGTTTGAACGCATAAAAGCACCTTGTGAGCCTCGCTGTCCTCGGGCAGGATATAGTGAACATCGTTGGTGGCAACAAGGGGAATACCGGTTTCATTCGAAATTCGGATAAGCCCCGCATTTACGCCCTTTTGCTCGTAAATTCCGTGGTCCTGAAGCTCTAAATAGTAGTTGCCCTCACCGAAAACATCACGGTACCAAAGCGCCGTATTTTTGGCTTCCTCGGTTCTGCTGTTTGAAATCAGCTTGGGAATTTCTCCGGCAAGGCAGGCGGAAAGACAAATAAGCCCATCGCTGTATTTTTCGAGGAGCTCCTTGTCCACCCTCGGTTTTGAATAAAACCCTTCTGTAAAGGCGAGGGAGACCATCTTGATAAGGTTTTTGTAGCCCTGCTCGTTTTTGCAGAGCAGAACCAGATGAGAATATTCGCTGTCGTAAAATTTATCCTTGTCGGTGCGGCGCCTCGGTGCTACGTAAACCTCGCACCCGATAATGGCTTTAATGCCCTTTTCTTTTGCCTTTTTGTAGAACTCAACGGCACCGTACATAACGCCGTGGTCGGTTATTGCAATGGAGGTCTGTCCCAAATTTTTCGCGCGCTCAAGCAGTCCGTCTATACGGCAGCAGCCGTCAAGCAGACTGTATTCGGTATGAACGTGAAGATGCGAAAAAGCCATAATTCCTCCCGGTTATATTTCCTTTGAAAGGTCGATAAGTCGTTGCAGTTTGTGATTGAGACCCGAGCGGGTCACCGAAAAACTGCATAGTTTACATAATTCTTCGAGAGACGCCTCTTGATTTGCCATACGCAAAAGGGCTACCTCCTTTAAATCATCGGGCAGTGTTTCGAATTTTTCCTTCTTTATTATTTTTTCAATGGCGGTCCGTTGTTTAACCGATGAATTTACTATTTTTCCGAGATTGAAAACCTCTATATTGGCGCGTCTGTTGGTATCGTTACGAAGCTCCTTTACCATCTTGGCTTCCATTATTTTAAGGGTTATGTTTCCGGCACCCATACAGGTTATCAGGTCTTCAACCGATTCGCTTTTTTTAATGTAAATAAGGTCGTATTTATCGCGGCGGGAGATGTAAAAATCGAGACCTCTATTTGTCAGCAGATTGCAAAGATAATCGGTGTATTCCTTGTTTTTTACGCGAAAATCAATGCGAATGCTTTTGTCGGGGTCGCTTATCTGACCGCAGGCTAAAAAGGCTCCGCGCAAAAAGGAATTAAGACAACATTCGTTTTCACTTAAAACAAAATTTTCGAGATATTCCTTTAAAACCGCGGCATCGTTTTCGGTAAGCGAAACCTTGTAGGTTGGGCGGATTCCGTCAGAGCCCGCGGAGCGAACAGAGAGCCGCAAAGTTTTGTGAAGAAGATAGCCGAAATTTTGCGCTACTGCGGCGGTTCCCGATAAAAAAGATATGTTTTTGCGCGAAAAATCAAGTCCGAACACCGCCATTGCAGAGAGCTCTGCTTTACGGCAACATTCGGATACCTTGAGTTTACATAATTCAGTTTTCAATTCGGCAGAGAATGACATATTCTTCTCCTTATAAGTATATAACTTCTCTTTCGAGCATAATTCCCGAGTCTTCAAAAACCTTTTGGCGTACTGCCTCGATTACCGCCTTAACGTCTTTAGCGGTTGCATTTTTGCAGTTTATTACAAATCCTGCGTGCTTTTCGGAAACCTTTGCACCGCCGATACTAAATCCCTTTAAACCGCTCTTTTCTATCAGCGCACCGGCAAAATTTCCTTCGGGGCGCTTGAATGTGCTTCCCGCACTCGGAAAATCGAGGGGCTGTTTGGCTTTGCGGCGAGAAATAAAATCGTCCATGTTAGCCTTGATTTCGGATTTGGGAGCCTCATTAAGAGCAAATTTAACGCTTAAAATTACGCTCCCATTTTCTTTGAAAATACTCGTGCGGTAGCCGAGCTTCATATTTTTGGCGCTGATTGTTTTGATTTTTTCACCGTCAAAAATTTTGGCGCTTACAATAATATCCTTTATTTCACCGCCGTAGGCTCCTGCGTTCATAAAAACCGCTCCGCCCACGCTTCCGGGTATGCCGAAGGCAAATTCAAGACCCGAAAGTCCTCTCTCCAGAGCCGTTTTGCATACCGAGGAGAGAAGCGCACCGGAACAGCAGCTGATGCTGTTTTTATTTACCGTAATTCTCTTGATTTTTGAAAGGGTAATAACAACTCCCTTTATACCCTCATCATTTATCAAAACATTTGAGCCGTTGCCGAGAAGTGTGATTTTTATACCGTTTTCTTTGCAAAAATCGTAAACATTCTCAAGTTGCCTAAAGCTTTTCGGCATAACAAAAATTTCCGCATTGCCCCCGATTTTAAAGGAGGTGTGGTTTTTCAGCGGCTCATTTTCCTTAAATGCTATTGAATATTCATTTAAAAAGGACTTTATATCCATAAAACCCTCCGATTTTATTTATATAATTTGCAAAGGAAGGCGGCACCGATTATGCCGGCGTTGTTGCCGAGCTCGGCAATTTTAAGCTCGGTTCGGTTTTTCATATCCTTGCAGAAATCCTTTTCGTCAATCTTTTTCTGTAAGGGCACGAGCAGATAATCGCGCTCGTTGGAAATTCCTCCGCCGATACATATAACCTCGGGCTGGAAAATATTTATCATATTTAAAACACCGGTTTGAACGTAACCTATATAGGTATCAACTACCTTTGCGGCGGCGGCATCGCCCTTACGCATGGCATCGAATGCCGTTCTGCCGTTTGCGCCGCTCGTTTTTCCGCCTGCAAGCTCCCACATAAGGGAGTTTTTGTTTTTGCGCATTGCCATTTTGGTCTGACGTATAAGAGCCGTTGCCGAGGCGTATGCCTCCCAGCAGCCTCTTCTTCCGCAACCGCACTGAACTCCGCCCTTCTTGATAACGGTATGACCGAGCTCGCCGCCTGCGCCGTTAAAACCGGAATAAATTTTTCCGTCTATAATAATTCCGCCGCCTACACCCGTTCCGAGTGTGATTGCAATAAGATTTTTTCTGCCCTTGCCGGCACCCGCGAGAAGCTCACCGTATGCGGCGGCATTGGCATCGTTTTCAATGTAAAATTTGAAACCGGTGCGCTCGTGAAGCATCTGGCATAGCGGAAGGTCAAAAAAGCCGAGATTGGTGGCACGGTGAACAACTCCGCTTTTCGCATCTACAGCACCCGGAGAGCCGATACCTACTGCATATATTTCGTCTTTGCTTATTTTAGCATCCTCTATTGCCTTTTCAACCGAAAGGGCTATATCGTCCACAATTTCATCGGGAGTTCTGCCCCTCGTGGTTTTAAGCTTGCTTTTACCTATAATATTGTAGTTTTCGTCAACTACACCGGTGGCGATATTGGTACCGCCCAAATCGATTCCCAAATAGTACATTGCCTGAAATTTTCTCCTTTGCTGAATGTGTTAAAATGCTTCAACCGAATCTTCGGTTGCGTCCTTGCCGCCCATACCGAGCTTTTTAAGCAGGTCTTCTGCGGCGTTGTAGCCGAGCTTCTTCTGACGGTTGTTCATAGCGGCAACCTCGATAATTACCGCAAGGTTTCTGCCCGGCTTTACCGGAATGGTGATGGAAGAAATATCCAAACCGAGAATATTTGTGGTCTGGTCTTCGAGTCCCATACGGTCATAAACCTTGTTGGAATCCCATTGCTCGATGTTTACAATGAGGTCAATTTTTTCGGTAAGCTTTACGGCACCTACACCGAATATACGGCTGGCATTGATAATTCCTATGCCGCGAAGCTCGATAAAGTGGCGTATATTGTCGGGAGCAGAGCCTACGAGCGATTTTCCCGAAACCTTTCTTATTTCCACTGCATCATCGGCTATAAGGCGGTGACCTCTTTTTACAAGCTCAATGGCGGTTTCGCTTTTACCTACGCCGCTTTCACCGAGCAAAAGTATACCTTCGCCGTAAACCTCAACCAAAACGCCGTGACGTGTGATACGGGGAGCAAGCTGTAAATTAAGATATGCGATGAGCGCCGCCATAAATTCCGAAGTACCGGTAGAGGTTTTAAAAAGCGGAACCGAAAATTTTTCTGCACATGGAATAAATCTTTCGGCAATATCAAGACCCCTCGTTACAACAACTGCGGAGGGCTTTGTGGCAAAGAAATCCGAGGTTGATTTTTCGAATTCTTCATTCGAGAGGGTAGAAAGGTATAACGCTTCGGTTTTACCTATAATCTGTATTCTCGAATTGTCATACAGCTCGTAATAGCCGGCAAACTGAAGTCCCGGCTTATTGATTTCCGCACTTCCGATAAGAATATTTTCTGCATCTTCGGGAAGATACAGGGTTTCCAGGTTGTGCTCTTTTATTATTTTCGATAACGGTACTGTAAATTCCTGCTTCATAATAAAAAAATGCCCCCTTATATCAATATGGTATAAT
>JAGHTJ010000085.1 GCA_018065375.1 Candidatus Equinaster intestinalis
GCCGGGCGCATTGTGTTTTATAAACACAAAACCGGCAAGGCTTACGCCTTGCCGCCGCCCGCCGAAAAAAAAGGAGGGCAATATTCTGCCCTCCCTTAAAAATTTTTAAAGTATAATCGACTGACCGGTCATTTCTTCAGGTTGTTTTAAACCGAGCACCTTAATAATTGTAGGCGAAATATCGCAGAGCTTACCGCCCTCGCGAAGCTTACAATCCTTACCGATTACGGCAAAGGGTACGGGGTTGGTGGTGTGCGCGGTAAATGGTGAACCATCGGTATCAACCATTCTGTCGGCGTTTCCGTGGTCGGCAGTAAGGAGCATTACACCGCCCATTTTAAGCACGGAATTTTTAACCCTGCCAACGCAGGTGTCAACCGTTTCAACCGCCTTTACAGCCGCCTGAAATACTCCGGTGTGACCTACCATATCGCAGTTTGCAAAGTTGAGTACAACAACATCGTATTTGCCGCTCTCAATAGCCTCGCATACCTTATCACAAACCGGCTCTGCGCTCATTTCGGGCTGTAAATCATAGGTTGCAACCTTGGGTGAATTTACGAGAATTCTGTCCTCACCCTTAAACTCAACCTCTCTGCCGCCGTTGAAGAAGAATGTTACGTGAGCATACTTTTCGGTTTCAGCAATACGAAGCTGTGTCATATTCTGGTCGGCAAGGAATTCGCCCAAAGTATTTTTAAGCGACTGCGGACGGAATGCAATATCAACATTCGGCATTGCCGCATCGTACTGTGTCATACAAACATAATAAACCTTTTGCTGACCGCCCTTTCTCTCGAAGCCCGAAAAATCGGGGTCAACGAAGGTACGGGTAATTTCTCTTGCCCTGTCGGGACGGAAATTGAAGAAAATTACGCTATCGCCGGTCTTTATTCTTTCGGTGCCCTCAACAACCGTGGGGAGCACGAATTCATCGGTGATATGCTTGCCATCGGCATCTATTTCGGTGTAAGACTTTCTTACGGCAGCCGCCGCATCGTCAGTCTGTACGCCTTCGCCGAGCACCAGCGCATCATAGGCTCTGCCGACTCTTTCCCAGCGGTTATCACGGTCCATACCGTAAAATCTGCCCATAACGGTTGCAATTTTACCCACACCGATTTCCTTTAACTTTTCGTTTGTAAGGTCAATAAAATCTGCCGCAGAGGAGGGCGGAACATCTCTGCCGTCAAGCAGAGCGTGAATATAAACCCTTTCAATTCCGTTTTTCTTTGCGAGATTTACAAGGGCAAAAAGATGCTCGATATGGCTGTGAACTCCGCCGTTTGAGAGAAGTCCCATAAAATGGAGCGCCGAATCGTTTTTCTTTACATTTTCTATCGCCTTAAGGAAAGCCTCATTGGTATAAAAATCACCATCGGCAATAGATTTTGTAATTCTCGTGAGCTCCTGGTAAACTACCCTGCCGGCTCCGATATTGGTGTGACCTACCTCGCTGTTACCCATCTGACCGTCCGGCAGACCTACATCCATACCCGAAGCGCCTATCTGTGTGGTGGGGCAGGTTTTGAAAATTTCATCAAGATTGGGGGTTTTGGCTGAATAAATGGCGTTGCCATCGGTAACATCATTAAAACCGAAACCGTCCATTATAGTTAAAACTACAGGTTTTTTCATTATTTTGATGCCGCCTTTACAATTATTGAGAAATCCTCGGCTTTAAGTGACGCACCGCCGATAAGTCCGCCGTCAACATTTACCTTTGAAAGCAATTCATCGGCATTTTTGGCATTCATCGAGCCGCCGTATTGTACGGTTACACCATTCGCCGCTTCTTCACCGAAAGCCTCGGCAATGGCAGAGCGTACAAATCCGTTGCCCTCGTCAGCCTGCTCGGCAGTAGCGGTAACGCCGGTGCCGATTGCCCAAACGGGCTCATAGGCTATAATAACATTTTTGAGCTGTTCCTTTGTTACACCGGTAAGAGCCATTTTAGTCTGGAATTTAAGAAGAGTTTCGGTATAGCCGAGCTCTCTTTGCTCAAGTGTTTCGCCAACGCAAACTATTGCCTTAAGACCTGCATTCAAAGCCGCAAGGGTGCGAAGATTAACGGTCTGGTCGGTTTCACCGAAATAGGTTCTTCTCTCGCTGTGACCGATTACTACATACTCAACACCTGCGGCTGTAAGCATCTCTGCCGAAATTTCACCGGTATAAGCGCCCGAAGCCTTGAAATGCACATTTTCTGCACCGATTTTAATATTTGAACCCTTTGCTGCCTCTACTGCGGCGGCAACATCAATAAAGGGTACACAAAGCACTACATCGCAATCTGCATCCTTTACGAGGGGCTTCATTTCATTTATGAGCTCGGTGGTTTGTGCAGGGGTTTTATTCATTTTCCAGTTACCTGCTATAACTGCTTTTCTGTTTTTCTTATCCATTTTTATCTTCCTTTCTCAAAAATCAGCACGGCAGTAAGCCGTGCTGAAATGATTAGTCTTTATTGTTGAGAGCCGCAATACCGGGAAGCTCTTTACCCTCTAAAAATTCGAGTGAAGCGCCGCCGCCGGTTGAAATGTGGGTCATCTTATCAGCATAGCCGAGCTTCTGAACAGCCGCTGCGCTGTCGCCGCCGCCGATAATCGAAATAGCTCCCGATTCGGCTACTGCCTTTGCTACCTCTTCGGTACCTGCCGCAAAGTTCTTCCACTCCGAAACACCCATAGGTCCGTTCCAGATAACTGTTCCGGCTCCTGCAATGGTCTTCGAGAAGAGCTCACGTGTAACAGGTCCTATATCGAGACCCATCCAGCCGTCCGGAATAGAATCGGAATAGATGGTCATATAAAGTGTATCCTCGGTGTACTCTCTGCCTACTACATTATCAACCGGGATAAGGAAGTTTACACCCTTTTCACGTGCCTTTGCCATAAGGTCAAGAGCAAGCTGAAGCTTATCGTCCTCACAAATCGAAGTACCGATTGTGCAACCGAGAGCCTTAAAGAAGGTGTAAGCCATACCGCCGCCGATGATAAGTGTATCAACCTTATCAATGAGGTTTTCGATAACACCGATTTTATCCGATACCTTTGCGCCGCCGAGAACTGCAACGAAGGGACGAACCGGATTTTCAAGAGCGCCACCCATTACGGAAATCTCTTTCTGAATGAGGTAACCGCAAACTGCCGGCAGATAATCTGCAACACCTGCTGTTGAAGCGTGTGCACGGTGAGCAGTACCGAATGCATCGTTTACGAAAATATCAGCCATAGAAGCAAGCTCTTTTGCAAATGTGGGGTCGTTCTTGGTTTCTCTTGCATCGAAACGAACATTTTCGATAAGAACGGCTTTACCGTTTGTAAGAGCGGCAACCTTTGCCTTGGCATCTTCGCCGATAATATCTGCCGCGAAGGTAACCTTACCGTCTAAATACTCATTGAGCTTATCTGCAACCGGCTTTAAGGTGAACTTTTGAGCATCTTCAGCCTTTGCCTTTTCAAGATATTTCTGTGTAGCGGCCGCCTTCTCCTCCTCGGGGAGAGCCTCTACTGCCTTCTTTTCCTTTTTAGAAAGACCGAAGCCTTCGGTGAAAATGCTGTGCGGCTTACCCATGTGTGAGCAAAGGATAACCTGCGCATCATGCTCGAGCAAATATTTAATGGTGGGCAAAGCGCCGATTATACGGGTTTCACTTGTAATTTTGCCGTCCTTCATCGGCACATTGAAATCACAGCGAACAAGAACCTTCTTGCCTGCAACATCAATGTCTTCAATAGTTTTCTTTTTAAGAGCGTCCATAAAAAACATCCTTTCAGTATTTAAAGTAACTGTTATACCTTATTATTGTACCACAATTTTGCGGATTTTCAATATTTTTCTTAAAAATTGTTAAATTTTTACCAATGATAATTATGAAGCTGACCGAAATTCTGAAGCTCGGGATAATTCCACTGACGAAGCACCTCATAAACGCCTATCGCAACCGAGTTTGAAAGGTTTAAGCTTCTCGCATCGCTTATCATGGGTATTCTTACACACCTATCCCGGTTTTGAAGCAAAAGTTCCTCGGGAAGCCCCTTTGTTTCCTTGCCGAAAAAAAGATAGCAGTTATCGGGGTATTCTATCTCGGTATGGGTGTGAAGTGCCTTGGTTGTGAAGAAGAAAAACTCGCCGCTGTTTTTTGCGAAAAAGTCCTCTAAATTATCATAATATGTTATATCGAGATACTGCCAATAATCGAGCCCCGCCCTTTTAAGCTTTTTATCGTCTATCGTAAAGCCCATAGGACCTACAAGATGAAGCCTTGCTCCGGTTGCCGCGCAGGTGCGGGCAACATTGCCGGTGTTCTGCGGTATCTCGGGCTCTACCATTACTATATTTATACTTGCCATAAAATCCCTCCTTAAAATATAATACCCTTAAATTTAAACTTGTCAAGCGGATAATAATAATGTATAATATGTGCGAGGTGAAAACAATGCAAAATGAAAATCTTTTAAAGATGGTGCGGGATTATCAGTACAAAAAATCCATCTGCTATCCCAAAACTCATGAAAGAATATACTGTAATCTTCGCATATACTATATACTTGCCTTTGCCTATCTTATTATCGTTTCGGCTATTCTCATTATGGGGCTTGCCTTTACAAAGGCCAGTGATAAAAGTTATCTTATAAATACCTGCATAGCATCTGCGCTTTATACGGCGGCATTCGTTCTTATGTTTTTCAAGAGGGATTTAATAGGACTAATACTCAATATTGCCGCTACATTTTTTAAGGCGCTTCCCCTTATACCCACACAGATACTTAATGCAGATGTTGTGGATATTAAGCCGGCGTTTTATTGGGAGCATCTTCTCCCCGTAGTTCTGCTTTTTATCGGAAGTATATGGATGAGCATTATTTCCACGAGGGAAAGACGGCTTGTTCGCAGGGATAAAAAAATAGTTTTAACCAATCTTTATAATGAGCATCATACCGAGGATATGAGCGAGGAAGACTGGGAAAACTTTGTGAATAACTACATTTCAAACTACAAGGAAAAATACTGAAAAACCGGGTCCCGAAGCAATTCGGGGCCTTTCTTTTTCGGGAAAGGTCAGAGAAAGTCAAAAAAATTTTCAAAAAACTATTGACTTTTCGGAAAAGGCGGATATAATAAGAATTGTTAGCACTCGAAGTGTTAGAGTGCTAAAAGGAAAACGGGGTGGGAAAATGGAACTTACTTTAAGGCAGAAAGCTATACTTGCCGAAATCGTAAAACTGCATATTGCGGGCGGCGAGCCCATCGGCTCAAAGCTTTTGTGCGAGGTTTTGTCGGACGCACCCTCAAGTGCAACCCTCCGTAACGAAATGAGCACCCTCTGCCTTTTGGGTCTTCTTGAGCAGCCCCACACCTCGGCAGGCAGAATACCTACCGCCGCAGGATATAAAATGTATATAGAAAGCCTTATGAACGAAAACAAGGCAAGCGAGGAAATTCGCAGGTATATAGATGAGGCTCTCGAATCTGCGGAGTCTGACCCCGAAAAGCTTCCCGAATACGCCGGCAAGGCGCTCAATAATATAACCGGTCTTCCGGTTCTTGCCGCCGATATTTCCCTGCACGGACCCAAAATAAAACGTGTTGAGCTTTTGCCGCTCGGAAGTAACGTTGCTATGATGGTGCTTATAACATCGGACGGTAAAACAAGAAGCCGCCTCTGCCATTCGGATAAGCCAATCAGCCGGCATATAATCCACAGCTTTAATTCTGTTGCAGAAAAAAAGGTTCTCGGCAGATTCACGAGCGACCTCTCCCCCGCTTATATGCAGAATGCCATTTTGGAATACGGTATCGAATCATTTACGCTTATGCCGCTTTTTTCGGCGCTTAACAGTATGATTAAGGATATTGAGCAATCGGCAGTAAGCATTGTCGGGCAGTCTACACTTTTCGGGTCTTCCTTTGAAACACGCGAAGCCGAAAAGATAATTTCGCTGATAAATAAACGCGAAACTCTTATGTCACTTTTTAACGGAGATAATCTTACCGGGGTGGTTTTCGGAGGAGAAACACAGTTTTCGGCACTCAAGCCCTCAAGTATAGTCTTCGCAAAATACAACGCCGGAAATAACTCGCAGGGCTGTATCGGAGTTATAGGACCTATGCGAATGTCCTACGAGCAGATAATACCGAGCATTGAATACACCGCAAAACGTATGAACGAGCTGCTTTCGAATGCGCTTTGCAGTATGGAGGAATAAAATGTCAGAAGAAGCAAAAAAGGAACAGGTTGCAGAAGAAAAAGAAGCTCCCGTTTCAAAACCCAAATCGGAAAAACCGAAAAAGAACAAAAAAGATGATGAAATCACAAAATTAAAGGCAAAAATAGAAGAGGAACACAATCTTCTTTTACGCACTGCCGCAGAGTTCGATAATTACAAAAAGCGGACCGACAGAGAAAAACTTTCGGTAGGCGAATATGCCAAGGCAGATGTAATTAAAAAGCTTCTGCCGATTATCGACAATATTGAGCGTGCAGGCGAGCCGAACCTCGAAAATCCCGATTATATTAAGGGCATCGAGCTTATCACAAAGCAGTTTTCCTCCCTTGCACAAACACTCGGTATCACACCGATTGCTTCTCCGGGAGATACATTCGACCCCAATCTTCACGAAGCCGTAATGCACGTAGAAGATGAAAGTTTGGGAGAAAATGTAATAGCACAGGTTTTACAGCAGGGCTACAAAATCGGAGATACGGTTATCCGTACGGCGATGGTAAGCGTTGCAAACTAACATATAAAAAATCATAAAGGAGTAAATATTATGGGAAAAATTATCGGTATCGACCTCGGTACAACAAACTCATGCGTAGCCGTTATGGAAGGCGGCGAAGCAGTAGTAATCGCAAACGCGGAGGGCGGCAGAACAACGCCGAGCGTAGTTGCATTTTCTAAAACCGGAGAAAGAATGGTAGGTCAGGTTGCAAAGCGTCAGGCAATCACCAATCCCGACCGTATAATCAGCTCCATCAAACGTGAAATGGGCTCAAACTACACCGTAGCCATTGACGAAAAGAATTACACCCCGCAGGAAATTTCGGCAATTATTTTGCAGAAATTAAAGGCAGATGCAGAGGCTTATCTCGGCTCTACCGTGAGCGAAGCGGTTATCACCGTTCCGGCATACTTTACCGATGCACAGCGTCAGGCAACCAAAGATGCGGGTAAGATTGCAGGTCTTGAGGTTAAGAGAATTATCAACGAGCCCACCGCGGCGGCTCTCGCCTACGGTATCGACAAGGACAACGACCAGAAGGTTATGGTTTATGACCTCGGCGGCGGTACCTTCGATGTTTCGATTATCGAAATGGGAGACGGTGTTCAGGAGGTTCTCGCTACTGCCGGTAACAACAAGCTCGGCGGCGATGACTTCGACAAGCGCATTATGGATTGGATAGTTGCAGGCTTCAAGGCTGAAAACGGCATTGATTTGTCGGCTGATAAAATGGCAATGCAGAGAATTAAAGAGGCGGCCGAAAAGGCAAAAATCGACCTTTCTGGTATGACACAGGCCGATATTAACCTCCCCTTTATTACCGCAGATGCTACCGGCCCGAAGCATTTCGAAACAAGTCTTTCAAGAGCAAAATTCAATGAGCTCACCGCAGACCTCGTTGAAGCTACTATGGGACCGGTTCGTCAGGCACTTTCGGATTCCGGTCTTAATAAAAACGAAATCAATAAGGTTCTTATGGTCGGCGGTTCTTCGAGAATTCCGGCTGTTCAAGAGGCTGTTAAGTCCTTTATGGGCACCGAGCCCTTCAAGGGCATCAACCCCGATGAATGTGTAGCACTCGGTGCGGCACTCCAGGGCGGCGTTCTCGGCGGAGACGTTAAGGGTCTTCTCCTTTTGGACGTTACTCCCCTATCTCTCGGTATCGAAACCATGGGCGGCGTTTCCACCAAGGTTATCGACAGAAACACCACCATTCCCGCCAAGAAAAGCCAGATTTTCTCTACTGCGGCTGACGGTCAGACCTCGGTTGAGGTTCACGTTCTGCAGGGTGAAAGAGAGTTTGCAAAGGATAACAAAACACTCGGCGTATTCCATCTTGACGGTATTGCTCCCGCTCCCCGCGGAATCCCCCAGATTGAGGTTACATTCGATATAGATGCCAACGGTATCGTTCACGTATCGGCAAAGGACCTCGGCACCGGCAAGGAAAACGATATTACCATCACCTCAAATACCAATATGTCCAAAGAGGATATTGATAAGGCCGTTAAAGAAGCCGAGCAGTATGCCGCAGAGGATAAAAAGCGCAGAGAAGATATTGATGTAAGAAACGGCGCTGACCAGATGATTTATCAGACCGAGAAAACTCTCACCGAGTTCGGCGATAAGGTATCAAGCGATGAAAAGGCAAAAATCGAAGCCGCCAAGGAAGCTTTAAAGGAAGCTTTAAAGGGCGACAATATCGAGGATATAAAGGCAAAGCAGGAAGCCTTGCAGAAGGAAATTTACGCTATAAGCGAAAAGATTTACAAGGCAACCCAGGCGGCGCAGGGCGACGCACAGGCTGACCCCAATGCCAATCCGGCAGGCGGCGCCGATAACGTTTACGATGCCGATTTTACCGATGTTGACGACAGCAACAAGCAGTAAAAGAAATTAAAAAAGGGCGGCTCACAGCCGCCCGATATTCTCATACATAGGAGAGTTTTTCGTGGCAGAAGAAAAAAGAGATTATTACGAGGTTTTAGGCGTTGATAAAAGCGTAAGTGACGATGACCTCAAAAAAGCATACAGAAAAGCGGCTAAAAAATATCACCCCGATTTAAACCCGGGAGATAAAACAGCCGAACAGAAATTCAAAGAGGTAAACGAGGCATACGAGATTTTATCCGATAAGGAAAAGCGTGCCCGCTATGACCAGTTCGGTCACGCGGGGGTTGACCCCAACTTCGGCGGTGGCGGCGGCTACGGCGGAGGCTTTGGCGGATTCGGAGGCTTCGGAGATTTCGGCGACCTCGGCGATATTTTCGGCAGTATTTTCGGCGGTGGCGGCGGTTCACGGCGCAACCCCAACGCGCCCAGGCGCGGCAACGATACTGCGGCAAACGTAATAATTTCTTTTGAAGAAGCGGCAAAGGGTTGTAAGAAAACCGTAAAGGTTACAAGAATTGAAAACTGTACCGAATGCGGCGGAAATGGCTGTGAAAAGGGTACGCAACCCAAAACCTGCCCCGCTTGTCACGGAAGCGGCTCGGTAACCTCCGTTCAGCGTACACCCTTTGGCTCAATGCAGACACAGCGCCCCTGCGAACAATGCAGAGGCACCGGTAAAATCGTGGATAAGCCCTGCCGTACCTGCGGAGGAAAAGGCAAAATCAGACACACCTTAAACCAGGAGGTTGAAATCCCGGCCGGCATTGATGACGGTCAGATACTCAATATTCGCGGCGGCGGTGATGCGGGAAGCAACGGCGGTCCGGCGGGCGATTTGCACATCAATATAACGGTTCGCCCCCACCCGATTTTCGAGCGTGACGGTTTCGATGTATTCTGCACTATACCGATTACATTTTCTCAAGCGGCTCTCGGTGCTGAAATCACGGTTCCCACGCTTGACGGCAAGGTGAAGTTCACCATACACGAGGGAACACAGTCGGGCGATGAATTCAAGCTCAAGGGCAAGGGCATACAAAGGCTTCGTTATTCGGGCCGCGGCGACCAATATGTAAAGGTATTTGTTGAGGTGCCGAAAAACCTCTCAAAGGAGCAAAAAGAAAGGCTCAAGGCATTCGATGAAGCCGTAAACGAGAGCAATTATAAAAGCCGCAAAACCTTTGCAGAAAAGTTAAAAGATTTTTTTGATTAAAATTATTAAAACCGCTCTTTTTGAGCGGTTTATTATTTTCTATTGATTTCGGGTGTATCCGTACGGCAAAGAATATAATCAATGCTCACTCCGTAAAAATCGGCAAGACGAATCAAAGACTCGGTTGGAGGTATTCTCTCCCCGTTTTCAAATTTTGAAAGCAACGCTTGCTCAATTCCCGTTTCCATTTGAACTTTAATTTGTGTGTACCCTTTTTTCTTCCTCAAAGCTCTTAAATTGTTCTGCATATCATCACCCAATGACATTATGTCATAATTTAGTATTGACATTTATGACATAATGTCATAATTTAGTATTGACATTTATGACATAATGTCATATAATTCTTTTAAGAAAGGGGAATTTTTATGGAAAATCAAACCAATGAAAAAACGAAATTTTGTAAGCACTGTGGCGGAACAATTCCGGAAGATGCGGTAATTTGCACCTTGTGTGGCCGCCAAGTTGAAAAAATTGCAGATGGCTCGCAGCCTAATATTGTAATTAACAATTCAAACGCAAACGTTAATACCAATGTAAATAAAAATGCAGGCGGTTACGGTCGTCCGAAAAACAAATGGGTAGCATTGATTTTATGCCTTTTCTTGGGATTTTTCGGTGCTCATAAGTTTTATGAAGGCAAGGCAGGTATGGGCATTCTTTATTTACTTACCGGCGGACTTTTCGGTATTGGCGTGATAATTGATTTTATTGTAATTCTCACGAAACCGAATCCTTATTATGTATAATCCATAACAAAATTAACGAGCCAAGCGAAATGCTTGGCTCGTTTTCATTAGTTTAGTAAATAGACACCGAAATTAAGATATGCGGCAATACAGCACCAAACAATATACGGTATCATAAGGTAGCCCGCCCATTTGTTGATTTTGTAAAATTTTACGGTAGTTACAACAATAAGCGCTATCATTATGAGCAACCAGACGAACGCAAAAAGGTATGCCTCCATATTGAAAAATATTATCGACCAGAAGAAGTTGAAAACAAGCTGTACTCCGTAAAAAAGCAAAGCCGAGGTTTTTTTATCCTCCGGCGACCTTGCCGTATAAACGAGGTATGAGGCTATGCCCATAAGAATATAGAGGATAGTCCAGACTATCGGAAATGCAATTCTCGGCGGAGAAAAGGGCGGTTTGTTTATGATTTCAAAGCTTTTCATGCCCTCCATGGTAAGAAGCGCCGAGAGTCCGCCGACCGCCAGCGGAACAATTATGCCGATTATCAGCGGCAACTTTTTTATTTTCATTTTTTCACCCCGATAGTAATGTATGAAATTTTTTGGCCTTTTATACGGTAATATTGCAAAAAACTCTTGATTTTAATTTTGTTTTCAGTTATAATATTACCGTTGCTTGTGTAACTGTATATGCCGGTGTGTTGGAATTGGCAGACGAGGTGGACTCAAAATCCATTCCTGGCGACAGGGTGCGGGTTCAAGTCCCGCCACCGGCACCAAAATTTCCAAGGCGAACCTTTAGGTTTGTTTTGGAAATTTTTTTGTTGTAAAATTGCGGGGCTTGAAGTAGGAGCGGTAGTGAATGACAGTCCTGATCCGGCAGATAAACTTGAAGAACTTTTTGTTTTTCCCGATACACATACAATACAAATTAAAACAAGCTTTAGTACGGTATGCCTATATGTTATGAAAGACGGAAGAATTGTAAAACAAGTAATGTGCGGAGATAGCGAAGTCCAAGAAAAAGATTACGAAGTATACTCGGCGGACGAAAAGCATCTGATGACAAAACAACGCCTTACCGACCTACTAAAAAAATACGAAAACACAATTTAATATTATACCGCTCTATTCAGCATACATCTTATCTTGACTTTAATTCTACATTATGTTATTACATATATAGGAGGCGCTATTTATGAAACGTATTATTTGTTTATTAGTAACTTTTGTATTATTGGTAAGTCTTTTTGCGGTACCGTCATTTGCCGAAAACAACAGTAACGCTACGCTTGCGAAAAGTGTGCTGTCACGTCAGGTTGTTTTTGATGACCTTTTAAAATTTACCGAAGCGGTAAACACAAACGAACCCGATAAAATCCTCAACGCTCTCTTTGAAGCGGCTCCGAATTTTATTGCCGAAATCAAAAAGGCTTTAGACGAGGATTTTGACAGTTTATCGAGCAGCTCTTTATCCGAGCTTACCACTCCGCCAAACACTCCCGAGCGCAACGTTTATGCCGCAAAATATATGATGAACTCACAAGTTTTACTTGACGATTTCTGCAAATTAACCGATGTAATTAAAGAGGGCGATGCCGGAAAAATTTTTATGCTCTTCCTCGAAATTTATCCCGATTTTACGGCAGAGTGCAAAAAAGGTTTCACCGAATACGATAACCCTATTATTGATGCTTCCCTGATTCAAGGCGCCGTAATCAATTTTGATAATTCGGATTTTGTATGGATAATTATGGCGGCATTGATAGGCATTGCTATAGGTGCCGGGGTGACCTTGATTATAATAAAAAAGAAAAATAAATCCGCTTGATTATAACAAAACCGGGGTGAACGCTACTCGTTCACCCCGGTTTTTTTATTTTATTACATCAAATTTTCTTTAATAAGAGCATCTATTTTTCTTGCTATCTGAACGAAATCCTCGGCAGTTTTTCCACGCGTGGTTTCTGCTGCAGTTCCTATTCTTACGCCGCTTGCGAGGGAAGGCTTGCGGGTTTCGTTAGGTACACAGTTTTTATTTAAAGTAATTCCGTTTTTATCAAGCATTTCCTGAACACTCTTACCGTCAATATTCGGGTGAGTGTTGGTGAAATTTATAAGGAAGAGGTGATTATCGGTGCCGCCGGTTACAACCTCATAACCGAGGCGGATAAATTCATCGCACATTGCCTTGCAGTTTTTAACGAGGGTATGAACATACTCTTTATATTCGGGAGTGCAAGCTTCTTCAGCCGCAACCGCTTTGCCTGCGATAATATGCTGAAGCGGACCGCCCTGGCAACCCGGGAAAATAGCAGAGTCTACCTTTTTGGCAAGCTCGGGTCTGCAGAAAATCATACCGCCGCGAGCGCCGCGGAGGGTTTTATGTGTTGTGGTGGTGATAATATCGGCAATGCCAAAGGGAGAGGGATGGTCGCCGGCTACGATAAGTCCCGCAATGTGCGCCATATCTACCATAAAATACGCGCCAACGCTCTTGGCTATCTTACCTATTCTCTCAAAATCAATTATACGGCTGTATGCAGACGCACCGGCAAGAATAAGCTGCGGTTTATATTCGTTTGCCTTTTTCTCAATATCATCGTAATCAATAAAGCCCTGGTCGTTTACATCGTAAAACTTCATATTATAAAGCTTTCCGCTGAAGTTTACGGGTGAACCGTGGGAAAGGTGACCGCCGTTATCAAGGCTCATCGAAAGAATGGTATCGCCCGGCTTTAAAACGCTCATATATGCCGCCATATTTGCCGAAGAACCGCTATGCGGCTGAACGTTTACGTGATAATCGGTGCCGAAAGCCTCTTTCCATTTATCACAGCAGTATTCCTCGAGCTCGTCTACACACTCGCAACCGCCGTAATATCTGCCCTTATTACCCGATTTATGCTGAAGCGGATAACCCTCACTATACTTATTTGTAAGGCAGGAGCCCATAGCCTTCATAACATTTTCGCTTACGAAGTTTTCACTTGCGATAAGCTCGATGGTATGATTTTGTCTTTCCTGCTCTTTTTCGATGAATTCAAAAACCTTTGACTGCATTTTTTATCAACCTCCGTTAATTTTTCTACCATTATAACACATTTTTCTGCCTTTTAAAAGCTTTTTTTACCTATTGACATATTTTTTTATTCTCTGTATAATTATTAGGTGGAAAGGTGTGATTTTTTTATGAAATCTTACGATTTGATAGTTCTCGGTGCCGGTATGAGCGGCTGCGGTGCGGCAATAGCCGCCGCAAGAGAAGGAATCAGCGTTTTACTTGTTGATAAATCCGGATTTTTGGGAGGCGCGGCAGGTAACAACCTTGTAACTCCGTTTATGCGCTCTCATACTAAAATAGACGGTAAGGATTTTCCGCTTTGCCGCGGTATTTTTGCCGAAATACAAAACGAGCTTATGAACTACGGCAAGCACACCGATACCGCATACAAATACGGATATTTTAATTGCGAATATTTAAAGGTTTTACTCACCGAAAAATGTATAAAAGCCGGAGTTGAGCTTTTACTCCATTCAACCCTTTGCGACCTGAAAAAAGAGGGCGAAACCATAAAAAGCATTACGGTTACCGCCAAGGGTCAGAGATTTGAGCTTGCGGCAAAAAGGTTTATTGATGCTTCGGGAGACGCCGATTTGGCGGCTATGGCGGGTTATCCCTTTAAAATCGGCAGAGAGGACGGTCTTTGCCAGCCAATGACACTCTGCTTCAGAATTGCCGGAATAAACCGCGAAATTTTCGATACCGAATACAAAAACATTGACCCGCTGTATAAAGAATTCAAAAAGCAGGGCAAAATTAAAAATCCGAGAGAGGACGTACTCTTTTTCAATACCCTCGACCCCTCGGTTCTGCATTTTAATTCAACGAGGGTGATACGATTAAACCCCACCGACCCCTTTGATTTAACCCGCGCGGAGCTTGAATCACAAAAGCAGATGATAGAGCTCTATCTCTTCCTCAAAAACAATTTTGAAAGCTTTAAAAACAGCTACATTTCGCAGGCGGCGGCAGAAATCGGTGTTAGAGAAAGCCGTATGATTTGCGGCGAGCACACACTCACCGGCGAAGAAATACTTTCCCTTAAAAAGCCGTATGATACCATTGCTCTGGGCAACTATGATATTGATATTCATTCTCCCACCGGTGAAGGCACATCGCATCATTTCTTCGGCGAGGGCGAATACTACGGTATTCCCTACCGTTGCCTTATACCTAAAAATGCCGAAAATCTGCTCGTAGCGGGAAGATGTATTTCGGGAACCCACGAGGCGCAGGCATCATTCCGAATTATGCCGATAGTTTGCTGTATCGGTGAAGCGGCGGGAACCGCTATAGCACAGCTCACTAAAACAAACAAATCGGTAAAGGATATTGATATTGCCGCTTTACAGCAGACCCTTAAAAATAACGGAGCTCTGCCTGAAAAATATTAAATATAAAATTGCAAACAAAAACGCTCGGCGATGCCGAGCGTTTTTAATTTTATTTACTTTAGTTTATTTTACCGTAAAGCGGGAGCTCTGCATCTTTTTTGGGCTCACGAGCCGTATCTACGGCAGGTGCGCTCTGACGGAAGCTTCTCGAACCGCGATTTGCGCCTCTTTCACTGCTGATAACTACGCGGCGGTTTATACCCTCGCCTATCGAAGATGATGTTACACCGTCAATCCCCTGAACAGTAGTATGAATTATACGGCGCTCATAGGGATTCATCGGCTCAAGCGATCTGCTTCTGCCGGTACGAAGTACTTGAGATGCATAGCGGCGGGCAAGGCTTTCGAGAGATTTTTCTCTTCTCTGTCTGTAATTGCCGATATTGATATTTACTTTATAATATCCGCCTGCGCTGTTTGCGGCAAGACTGCACAAATACTGAAGCGAATCGAGGGTTTCTCCCCTGCGGCCGATAACCGCGCCGAGACCCTCACCCGAAAGATAAAGCGCCGCGCCGTTTTCCTTTACGGCAACCTTGATTTCGGTATTTTCACAGCCGAGGTAAGAAAGGATGTTTCTTAAATAATCAACCGCTTTTTTGGCAGGTGAATCTCCGGGAAGCTCATCAGCCGGAACGGTATCCTCTGGGGGAAGTGTATCTTCAATTTCTTCTGTTTTCTTTTCTCTTTGTACGGCAGGCTTTTCTGCTCTCGCCGCTTTCTTTTCAGCCGGCTTTCTTTCGGCCTTTTTCGGTTTTTCATCAGGCAATTCGATAAAAGCTACAACCTCTGCCTTTGAGCCTCCGAAAATACCGAGTGTTTTTTTCTTGGGAACCGATATTGTATCATATTCTATAAAATCTTCATCAAATTTTGTGCCTGCAAGTTCAGCACACAGATTATTTTTTGCATCTTCAATGGCCTCTTCTATTGTAAGGCCGTAGCCTGTTGCTTCCTTTTTCAAGACGAATCCTCCTAAATTTATCGTGACTGAAGTGTTTTACTTTCGTTTTCGTACTCTTTGATTAACTTTTTTGCTCTCTGCTTTGCTATCATCTTATACGGACCGTAGAAATACTGAATTCCCGCCTGAATAAGACCGCCGATTATACTTGAACAAGCCCAATAAAAACCGAGTCCGCAGGGTGCCATAAAGGCAAACACGAGGGAAACTATCGGCATAGTGAGCATCAGACCGCTCATACTCGGCGCATCGGGGTTATTTTTCTTACTCATAATAATCGAAATTATGCTCGAAATCATAGCCCCCGCAAAGGATAAGAACGGAATTATCCAGTTAAGCTCGGCATCCTTAAGATTAAAGGTGAAATGCGGAGTTGTGGTAAGGTCAATTCCGAGGAAATTGAAATTGATATTTGCTATTGCCCCGGAAATATCGGCATTTGCATAGCTTCCCGCAAAGATTTTACCTACGAGGTCAAGCTCTGCACGGATATTATTTGAAGCAATACCTGCACCCTCAATCGCCTGCTTGATTGTTGTGGCATCAAGGCTTGTAAGATATGTGAGCGGGCTTATAACAAGATAATACACGCTGAAAAGCAAAACCATACGCAAAATCATCGGCAGACATCCGCCCGACATTTTGATATTTTCCTTTTGATAAAGCTCCTGCATTGCGGTATTGTATTTTTGCTTATCATCGCCGCATTTTTCCTTGAGCTTATCAAGCTTGGGTCTTATAAGGGTTTGCTGAACCGTTGCTTTCTGGCTTTTAATGCTTAACGGTATAAGCACAATATTGATTACAAGGGTAAAAAGAAAAATTGACGCCGCAAAATTATTATTGCTGATATACATCATTAAACGAAGCACATACTGGAATATATACTTGTTTATTAGGCTGAAAATCGCTGTCATTATATTGTACCATCCTTCAATGGTTATTTTTTGTATTTTATTTTTTTGGGTGGAACGGGGTCATATCCGCCTTTACAAAACGGATTACACCGTAAAATACGCCAAATCGTCAAAAAACTGCCTTTAAATGCACCGTGAGTTTTTATCGCCTGAACCCCATAGCACGAGCAGGTAGGCGTAAAACGGCAGCTATTGGGAAGAAGCGGAGAAATACCTTTTTGATACACCTTTATTATGGCTATCAAGAGTTTACTTATCATTTTCTTTCCACATTTCAGCAGAGATTAACTGCTTTTTCAGTTCGTTTGCAATATCATAGCTCTTCATTCTGAAGATAGCACTTCGTGCAACAAAAACAAAATCACATCCGCAATTTATATGCGGAATACACTCTCTGAAGGCGGCGGTTATAAGGCGCTTGGCACGGTTGCGCATAACTGCGCTGCCGAGCTTTTTGCTCACCGTTATACCAAAACGCACCTGATTGCCGCGCGTAACAAACGCATAGGTAACAAAACCCGCGTTTACAAAAGACCTGCCGCGAGAGTATGCACGGCGGAATTCCTTGTTTAATTTCAGTTTTTTAAGCATTTCTTTACACCTTTAAAAAAGAAAAGCCACCTGTAATGAAGTGGCTCTTAATTAATAAGTGAGCTGCTTTCTTCCTTTTGAACGCCTGCGGGCAAGTACCTTTCTGCCGTTTGCAGTAGCCATTCTCTTTAAAAATCCGTGCTCTTTTTTGCGATGAATTTTTTTAGGTTGATAAGTTCTTTTCATTTTTACATACCTCCTTTTAAAACACATTTGGGCATATCACATAGCCCCTCACTATGAGATTATACCGCAACTGCACCCATTTTGTCAACCATAAATTTATTATTTGAGTTTTTTTAATGCAACACGCAAAACCGCCATCATAATAACGGCTATTACCGTATTGGGAAGCATATATACCGAATTATATACCGCCGAATAAACAAAGGGATTTGAAAATACAAAGGGAAGTCCCTCAACCGCGGTGGGAACGAGTATTTTATATATTGTAATACCGCTTACAAAATGCACCAAAAAGCGTGCGAAGCAACCTACTATTACCGAAACCTCAATCAGTTTTGATTTGTTTTTGAAAAATCCCGCAACACCAACTGCGCCGTATGCCAAAACATAATCGAGAAGAACGCTTAAAAGTCCCCATCCTATTCCCCCGCTTATGATACATTTAAGCAGACCGAAGCAAAGTCCGCTTATTGTTCCGTAAAAGGCACCGCGGCGATAACAAATTATAAACAGCGGCACCATAACAAAATCCACCGAACCGCCAAGAGCCGCTATCGGGATTTTGATAAACGAGAGCGCCAGGGCTATGCCCACCAGCACCGCACTTTCGCAAATTGCATAAATCGGTTTTTGTGTTTTTCTGTTTTCCATTTTTCCTCTTTCCTTTCAAAAAGAGCGAATAAAAAATGCCGCAGATTTTCTGCGGCATTTGCATAGGTTTGCTGTTTTCTCCTACGTCGGCATTATCCGCATCAGGTTATAGGTCGAAGCATAACGGCTTCCTCTCAGCCCGAGTAATCGAACTCCCTTTTTGTGTTTCCATTATACACCGTTTTATCGGCTTTTTCAAGTATCTTCTTCACCAATATCAATATTTATTATAAATCCCTGCCCGAATTCATCGTTCGGCGCTGATACCGGATACTGTTTGCCGAGCTCATCGGCGATACTGTCAAGTGACGAAGCCGTTATTTCATCGGTCTGCTCGGTCATCATATCGGCAACATCATATTCCGCGTATCTTGCTATCAGCTGTTCTCCCTCGGGATATTCGGGTACTTTTCTGTGCTTTTTCATTATAAGGCAAGCGAGAATATATACAACGAATGCTATCGCCGCCGTAATGCTTATCTTAATTCCGAGACCGAGATACGGGGTATTATAGGTAAACTCTATTTTGCTTTCCCCGGCGCCTACCTTTACCGCCATAAAGCCGATATTTGCCTTTACGATTTCGGCTTCCTTGCCGTTTACCGTGGCGCTCCAGCCCTCCTCATAGGGTACCGAGAAGAAATAGAGCGTAGGCTTATCGCTTTCCACCAAAGCGGTGAACTTATCATTTTCAACGCTGAAGCTTTTTGCCGCCGTATCTTTAAGCGCCTTACAGTCTTCAGCGGTTTCTTCCTTTATAAAGTAGATTTCTTTTGATTTATCAAAGGGCTTTAAAACATCAAGGCATTTCTTTGCTTCTTCATCATCTAAAACAACCGCTTTAAGCATTATATCGGCTCTTTCAGATGAGGAATAGGCTTCGCAATCGGTACGCGTTATATACTTATCGTATGCGAAACCGTACGGAATATAATTCTCATTCTCGTAAATCTTAAAATTGTTTTGCGTTGTGAGGTACTTATACGCCGGCATCTCACATTCGCCCTCTTCGTTTTCAAAGCTCTTTTCATTTTCGAGATTGAGCAGATATTTTACCGAAAGCAAATCTCTGATTGCAGGGGTTTTAGTGGTGGGGCGACTTGCAACGCTTCGCTGTTCACCGATAAATTCATAAAAATCGGTTACCGATTGCGGAACTATCGAATGAAAAGCATTTATTGAGTTATATCCAAGGTACATTCCGGTATTATCGGGGGATTCGTATAGGTCTATACGGTAATTGTTCTTATCCCCCGGCAGATTGAGCTCACCCTCAATAAGCGCATCAATCGTAACCTCCTGCTTATAGGCATGGATTCTGCCGCCCGCTATGAATACAAAGGAATAAAATACACTTATTAGACAAACCAGCGCCATTGCAAGATTCATAAACGCCTTATCACGTTTCTTGATTACAAGCACCATAAATGCGGCAAGTCCGAGCGCCACGAGGGCTATCGCGCAGGAAATCCAGAAACGTTTGGTATACATTTCGGAATTTCCGCTATCGGTATACAGGCCGAAAATTATCTTTCCGTTTTGCAGTTGCGGGAAAAATCCTATTACAAGGGTAAACGCAAGGGTTATAAACGCCGTCCATTTAACCGCGCTTGAGAAATCCATTTCGCGGTCTTCAAGCGACATTACGGTTGCCAGACACATCATAAGTATCGGCATAAAGAACCATCTTGCATAGTAAGCGACATTGAATGCCGTAAACGAGCTGTTAAGAATCGGGAAAAGGGCAAAAACTATGCTTGTGCAAATAATACGCTTGAGCCAGCTTCCCTTGTTTTTGCCGCAATAGGCAAATACTCCGATAACGCCGAAAAGCGGCAACCAGCCACCGAGGGAGGACCATTTTACCTCTGCACCCGGGAAAAATACCGGACGTGCCGGTAAATCCGGCGGGAAAAAGAAGCATTCGAAAATATTGAGATAAATCTGCTCCTTGCCGTACATTATGGCATTCCAGCCCAAATTTATATGGGAAATTCTGCCGTTACCCAAAAGCGCCATAACGGTTGGTAAAAGTATAAGCGAGGTTGCGGCAAGACCGATAACCGCCTCTAAAATAAGCAGAATAAATCTGCCAACGCTTATCTTTATTGCCTTCGAGCAAAGACGAATTATAAAATATATAACCGTGAAAACTACCATTCCGTAGAAGAAGAAATAATTGATGCCCGCGCTTAAAAATACGCAAACTGCAAAAAGTCCTCTGCGGTTTTCGGTAATTAAAAGCTCAAATGAAAGAAGCAAAAGCGGGAAAAAAATTATTGCTTCGTGGAAATGGTTGAAAAAGATATTGTATACGGAAAATCCGCAAAAGGCGTAGAGCAAACCGCCGAGACGTGCCGCCTCGGGAGTTCTCGTAAAGCGGCGGATATAAAGGTATGCCGTAAGGGCGGCGCAGGCAAATTTAAGAACGAGCAACGGCGCCATAAAATACGGAATCCAACTGCTCGGGAAGGGTACCGTAATCCAGAAAAACGGACTGCCGAGCAGATAAAAGGTATATGAAGAAATAAAGTTTACGCCAAGGTCGGTAGACCAGTTCCAACCGAAATTACCGGTTCTTACGGCATCGTGGCACATCTGATAAAAGGGTATTTGTTGAGCATTGAAATCTCCGTAAAATGTAAAATATCCATTATCGAGATATATAAAGGGCGCAAAAATCAGCGCGGCGGTAAAAAATGCAATCAAAAAAGTGCTTAACCACCGTTCTTTTTGAGGGCGCAGGGCCATTGCTTTATCATAAGAATATCCCATATCTTTTCTCCCAAAATAATATTTCATTGATATTATAACAGATTATGATATAA